>JAEWEJ010000339.1 GCA_023389455.1 Actinomycetes bacterium
GCACCGGCATCACCGTGTGGGGCGTGCGGGACACCGACTCGTGGCGCAACGGGGCCAACCCGCTGCTGTTCGACGGCTCGGGCAACAAGAAGGCCGCCTACACCTCGGTCCTCGACGCCCTCAACGCGGCGGCACCGGTGACCCCGCCGCCGACGTCGCCGCCGCCCACCAGCCCGCCGCCGACGTCCCCGCCGCCCACCAGCCCGCCGCCCACCAGCCCGCCGCCGGACCCCGGCACGGGTGCGTGCTCCGTGGTCTACACGGTCACGGCGCAGTGGCCCGGCGGCTTCACGGCCGACGTGCGGATCACCAACCGCGGCCCCGCGCTCACCGGCTGGACGCTCGGGTTCGCCTTCCCGGGCAGCCAGTCCGTGCAGCAGGCGTGGAGCGGCGTGGCGACCCAGAGCGGCAACCAGGTGACCATCAGGAACGCCGACTACAACGCGTCCGTGCCCACCGGCGGCACCGTGCAGCTCGGTTTCAACGGCGTGTTCTCCGGCAGCAGCAACCCCGTGCCGACGGCGTTCACCCTCAACGGCGCCGGCTGCAACGGTGCGGCGACCCCGACGGCGTCGCCGTCGAGCGACCCGACCTCGCCGCCGCCGACCTCGCCGTCACCCACCACCCCGCCGCCGACGAGCCCGCCGCCCACCAGCCCGCCGCCGACGTCCCCGCCGCCCACCACCTGCGACCTGCCGTCGTCCTACCGCTGGTCCTCGTCGGGTGCGCTCGCGCAGCCGCGGTCCGGCTGGGTGTCGCTGAAGGACTTCACGGTGGCGCCGTACGACGGCCGGCAGCTGGTCTACGCCACGACGCACGACAACGGCACGTCGTGGGGCTCGATGAGCTTCGGGCTCTTCTCGAGCTGGTCGCAGATGGGCTCGGCGAGCCAGAACGCGATGCCGTTCAGCGCGGTCGCACCCTCGCTGTTCTTCTTCGCGCCGAAGAACGTCTGGGTGCTGGCCTACCAGTGGGGCGGCCCGGCGTTCTCCTACCGGACGTCGACCAACCCGACCGACGTGAACAGCTGGGGTCCGCACCAGAACCTGTTCACGGGCTCGATCAGCAACTCGGGCACGGGGCCGATCGACCAGGCGCTCATCGGTGACGACCGGAACATGTACCTGTTCTTCGCCGGTGACAACGGCCGCATCTACCGGGCGTCCATGCCGATCGGGAACTTCCCGGGCAGCTTCGGGTCGAGCTACGAGACGATCATGACCGACTCCACGAACAACCTGTTCGAGGCGGTGCAGGTCTACAGGCTCGCCGGCCAGCAGCGGTACCTCATGCTCGTCGAGGCCATCGGGTCCCAGGGCCGGTACTTCCGGTCCTTCACGGCCACGAGCCTGGACGGGCAGTGGACGCCGCAGGCGGCGACGGAGTCCAACCCGTTCGCCGGCAAGGCCAACAGCGGTGCGACGTGGACGAACGACATCAGCCACGGTGAGCTGCTGCGCACCAGCGCGGACCAGACCATGACGGACGACCCGTGCAACCTGCAGCTGCTCTACCAGGGTCGCAGCCCGAGCTCGGGCGGCGACTACGGGCTGCTGCCCTACCGGCCGGGTCTGCTGACCCTGCAGCGGTAGCAGGGCGTCCGCAGACAGCCGGTCCGGCCGTCGTCCCCGGGAGGGCGGCGGCCGGACCTCGGGGCCCGGGCTCGGAGCCGGGAAGGGCCGGGTGGCAGGGGCCGCCCGGCCCGCCCCTGTGCCCGGGCCGGGGCGTGCGGGTCAGCGGGCCGGGCGGCCGCCCGTGACCTCGGGCAGCGACTCCACGATCTCGCGGGTGTCCGGGTGCTGCGGGTCACGCAGGATCTGCGCCAGAGGGCCGGACTCGACGATGGTCCCCTCGGCGAGGACCAGCACGTGGTCCGTCAGCCGCTCCAGCAGGCGCACGTCGTGCGACGCGACGAGGAGCCCGATGCCGTCGGCGCGGACCATGGCGCGGATGTCGTCGGCGACCTCCTCGCGCATCGACTGGTCCACGGCCGTGAGCGGCTCGTCGAGCAGCAGCAGGTCGGGCCGGGTCGCCAGCGCCCGGGCGATCGCGAGCCGCTGACGCTCGCCGCCGGACAGCGTGCCGACGCGACGCGTGACGAACCGGATGGGCAGGCCGACGACGGCCAGCGCCGCCTCCACGTCGTTGCTCGTGGTGCGTCCGGCCTTGCGGGCCTCCTTGAAGGCGTCGGCGATCGTCTGCTCCACGGTGCGCTGCACGTCGATGCCCGCGATGCCGTTCTGGTGCACGGTGCGCAGCCGCGCCGCGACCTCCTTGCGGCGACGGCGCGGGGTCTTGCCGACCGGCACGCCGTCGAGGGTGACGTGCCCCTGGCCGGCTCGCATCCCGCCGCCCAGGATCTCGACGAGCGTCGACTTGCCGACGCCCGAGCGGCCGAGGATGCCGACCGCGTCCCCCGGACGCAGCGTGAGGTCGATGCCCGCGAGCACGGGCGGGCCGCCGTAACCGGCCCAGACGTCGGTGGCCTGGAGGACTGCGGGGGTGCTGCTCATGCGTGGTGCTCGTCTCGTCTCGTCGTGGCGCCGCAGTGGCGCGTCTGCTGTCCCCAACGTACGACCCCGCGGGATGGATCCACGTCGTGACGGCCGGGCACACCGCGACGTCCGCCGACAGGGGGACTCGGCGGACGTCGGGGTGGTGGCGCGGGAGCCGGCGGGCGAGGGAGGCAGCCGCGGGCCCGCGCGCGTCGGGCGCGTCAGGCGGTGCTGCGGTGGCGCCGCCCGACGCCGACCAGGATCCCGCCGGCTGCCGGCAGGATGCCGTTGACCAGGACCAGGGCGGCCGGGTCGCCACCGGTCACCGCGAGCGCCTCGTGGTCGACCTCGGCGACCTCGACCGTCGCTGCGGGGAATCGGCTGACGCGCATCCTGCGGCTCCTTTCGGGCGGAGGGCCGTCCGCACGTCGCTGCTGCCGCGCGACGCGTACGCGCGAGCGAGGGCCGACGGTGCGAGGCCCTCTGGGTCGTCCCGAGGAGCACCCCGCACGAACAGTTCACCGCGGGGCGGACCACTCATCTCCGGCGCCCGGCACGACGGGTACCCGTCGTGCCGGGAGGGCAGGGGTACCCAGGGGCGACCGTGCGCTACTCATCGAGGTCCGGTGCGTGATGGTCCGCCGGGGTGGCGCGCACCGGCGCAGGCGCGGGTCGTCGGTCCCGCGTGCTGTTAACGTGCACAGGCCCCTACCGCCACCGACCGACGCGACGGCGCGACGCGAGGTGCGACGACGCCGTCCGGCACCGCGCCCACCTCGGTGCACCGTGCCTGGAGGACCCCGCCGTGCCCCCTGCCCCCCGCATCCGCTACGGCGCCGACTACAACCCCGAGCAGTGGCCCCGGGACGTCTGGGACGAGGACGTGCGGCTCATGCGCGACGCCCACGTCACGACCGCGACGGTGGGCGTCTTCTCGTGGTCGCGGCTGGAGCCCCGCCCCGGTGAGTACGACTTCGGGTGGCTCGACGACGTGATGGACCGGCTGCACGCGGGCGGTGTCCGGGTGGTCCTGGCCACCGCGACCGCGTCGCCGCCGGCGTGGTTCGCGCGCCGGTACCCGGACTCCCTGCCGGTCACCGAGGACGGCGTGCGGCTCGGGTTCGGCTCGCGGCAGCAGTACTCGCCGTCGTCGCCGGACTACCGGCGGCACGCCCTCGCGCTCGTCGAGCAGGTCGCGTCGCGGTACGCCGACCACCCGGCGCTGGAGATGTGGCACGTCAACAACGAGTACGGCTGCCACGTCGCGCGCTCCTACGACGAGCACAGCGTGGCCGCGTTCCGCGCGTGGCTCGAGCAGCGGTACCGGACGGTCGAGGAGCTCAACCGGGCCTGGGGCACGGACTTCTGGTCGCAGCGCTACGGGGCGTTCGACGAGGTGGGCGTGCCGGCTGCCGCACCCACGTTCCGCAACCCCACCCAGCAGCTCGACTTCCGCCGCTTCTCGTCGGACGCGCTGCTGGCGCTGCACCGCGCCGAGTCGGAGGTGATCCGACGCCACAGCCCGGACGTGCCGATCACGACGAACTTCATGGGGTTCTTCGAGGGTGCGGACTACTGGGCGTGGGCGCCGTACGTCGACGTCGTCAGCGACGACGCCTACCCCGACCCGGGCGACCCGGAGGCGTACGTGCGGCTCGCCGCCCAGCGCGACCTCATGCGGGGGCTCGGGCAGGGCCGGCCGTGGCTGCTCATGGAGCAGGCGGCCGGCGCCGTCAACTGGCGGCCCCGCAACGCGCCGCGGCCCCGCGGCCAGCACCGCGCGCACTCGCTGCAGGCCGTCGCCCGCGGCGCCGACGGCGTCCTGCACTTCCAGTGGCGGCAGTCCGCCGCCGGCGCCGAGCGGTTCCACTCCGCGCTGCTGCCGCACGCCGGTGCGGACACCCGCAGGTTCCGTGACGTCACCGCGCTCGGTGCCGAGCTCGCGGGCCTGTCCGACCTCGTGGGTGCCCGTGTGCCGGCCCACGTGGCGGTCGTCCTCGACTGGGACTCGTGGTGGGCGCTCGAGCAGCCCGCGATGCCGACCCGCGTCGACTACGTCCAGCGCTTCCTCGACTGGTACGCGCCGTTCCTGCGGCGCGGGGTCACGGTCGACGTCGTGCCCGCGGGCGCGGACGTCGTCGGCTACGACCTGGTCGTCGTGCCCGTCCAGCACGTCGCACGCCGCGCGGACCTGCAGGCCCTCGACTCCTACGTGCGCGGTGGCGGGCACCTCGTCGTCACCTACGGCTCGGCGGTCGTCGACAAGGACCTGCGCGTGTACCTCGGCGGTTACCTGGGCCCGCTGCAGCGCACCCTCGGGGTGCGGGTCGAGGAGCTCGCGCCCACCGCGGGACCGGACGGGAGCCCCGGCGGCCCGTTCCGGCTCGCCGGCGACCTCGCGGGGGAGGCGTCGCTCTGGCAGGACGTGGTCGTGGTGGACGACGCCCAGGTGGTGGCCACGTTCGCCGACGGGTACGCCGCCGGCGGGCCGGCGGTCACGCGCCGGGAGCACGGCGACGGGGTCGCGTGGTACGTGGCCACGCAGCCGTCGCCCGCCGTGCTCGACGCGCTCGTCGACCGGCTGCTCACCGACGCCGACGTGCCGGCGCTGCTCGCACGGCCCGTGCCGGGGGTCGAGGCCGTGCGGCGCGGGGACCGGCTGGTGGTCGTGAACCACACGCCGGACCCGGTGCAGGTCGACGTCGCCGGCCGGCGCGTGGATCTCGGTCCCCACGACGCGCAGGTGCTGCCGGGCGACGACTGACCCTCACCCGTGGTGGTGGCCGCCCGTCCCGCTCCCGGGCTCGTCGTCGTCCTCGCCGGGGGCCGACCGACCACCTGACCCGTGGTCGTCCGGGTCCACGACGAGGAGCTGGCCCATCATCCCCTGGTCCTCGTGCAGCAGCAGGTGGCAGTGGAACATGTAGGGCACGTCGGGGTCGGCGTAGTCCTCGAACCGCATGATCAGGCGGTACGTGCGGTTCGGTGCCAGGTAGACGGTGTCCTTGGCCCCCGCGAGCGCCGCCGGCGGGGGCTCGCCGTCGATGTCGAGGACACGCATCTGCACGTCGTGCACGTGGAGGCTGTGCGGGAAGGCGTTGCGGTTGCGGACCTGCCACACCTCCGTGGTGTCGAGCTCCGCGGTGACGTCGATGCGGTCCATGTCCATGCGACGGCCGTTGATCGAGCGGTCCTGCAGCTCGAAGGTGCGCGTCACGTCCGCGTCCGCGGCGGACAGCGGCTCCAGCGTCGTCAGCGTCGGCGCCGGCTCGGGCGACGGGGTCAGCACGGGCGCGGCGCGCAGCTCCAGGACGTCGAAGGTGTCCTGCGCGCCCATCGCGAAGCCCGCGACGACGCGCCCCAGGTCCGGCGGGAACGAGCGCAGCCGCACGGTCTCGCCGGGTGCCGCCGTGACGACGACCTCCGCCCGCTCGCCGGGTGACAGCTGGACGCGGGTGGTGGGCAGCGGCTCGGGCAGCAGGCCGCCGTCGGACGCGACCTGCAGGAACGAGCGGTCGTCCTCGAACCCGAACGCGTACGTGCGCGCCGTCGAGGCGTTGAGCAGCCGCAGCCGCACCCGCTGCGTCGTCACCGGCAGGTGGGCGCCGCGCACGCCGTTCGTCGTCACCAGCGAGCCCAGGACGCCCAGCTCGCCGCCGGACATGTCGAGCGAGCCGTCGCGGTCGACGTTGCGGTCCTGCACGACCACCGGCACGTCGTCCACGCCGTAGGTGGTGGGCAGGCCCACGTCCGGCGCGGCGGGGTCGTCGAGCAGGAAGAACCCGGCCAGCCCGCGGTAGACGTGCTCCTGCGTCTCGCCGTGCGGGTGCGGGTGGTACCAGAGGGTCGCGGCGGGCTGGTCGACGCGCCAGGTCGGGCGCCACGTGGCGCCGGGCTCGACGCGCTGGTGCGGGCCGCCGTCCATCGCGGCCGGCAGGTGCATGCCGTGCCAGTGCACGCTCGTCGCCTCGGGCAGCGTGTTGCGGACCTCGACGGCCACCTGCTCGCCGCGTGCCGCTCGCAGGGTCGGGCCGAGCAGGTCGCCGTCGAACCCCCACGTGGGCGTGTCGACGCCGGGCGTGAACTGCGTCGAGCCCTCCTGGGCGGTCAGCCGGAACGTGCGGGTGCCGTCCGCGGCGACGATCGACGGCGCCAGCGGGGGGACGGGCAGCGGGACGTCGAACGACTGCGGCGCGTCGACCGCCGAGACGGACACCTCCGCGCAGGCGCTCGCGCCCGCGGCCACGAGGAGCACGACGGTCGCCGCCGTGGCGAGCCGTCGCGCACGACGCGGGCGGATCACGGCCGTCGCCCCCGCACCTGCTGCAGGCCGCTGCCGAGCAGCCCCGCGCCGGCGCCGAGCAGCGTGACCCACGCGAGCTCGTAGACGCCGGCCACGACGAGCAGGGCGGGAGGTCGGTCGGCGGCCCCGAGCGTGACGGACAGCGTCGTGAGGACGGCGCCGTACACCAGGCCGGCCAACGTGCCCGTGAGGACGGGGCGCGGGGTGTCGCGCAGGCCGAGGACGGCGACCCAGACGGCCACCGTGACGGGCAGGACGATCGCCGCGAGCACCGGCTCGGGCAGGTTCGTGATCCCGAGCGCGGGCCACAGCAGGACCGTCGCGGCGAGCGCGGCGATCACGCGGCCGCGCACCCTGGGGCGCGCGGCGGCAGGGACGGACTGGCTGGTCAGCGGTGTGTTCTCCATGCCTCTCGACGCTAGGCAGCCGGGATCCGGGGGGAATCCGGCAGGTGTCGTCGACGCGGCTCGTCGGTCGTCGACGCCGCGTGTCGTCAGGAGGCGACGCCGGACGTCGACATGCCGGGGATGTCCCGGAGGTCCCGGTGTTCCTACGCTCGGGGTGTGACCGCACAGGCGTCGACGCGCGCGGCCGACCTCGGGCTCGCGCTCGGGACGGTCGCCGTCGTCGCGCTCACCATCGGCGCCGGCGTCGCGGCCGAGCGCGACCCGTCGCCGGTGGCGTACGCGTTCGCGGTGGGGTTCGGTGCCGTGCTGCTCGTGCGCCGCCGGTGGCCCGTCGCGGTGCTCGTGGTGACCGTGCTCGGGATCTTCGTCTACTACGCCCTCGGGTACCCCGCGATCGGGCAGGCGCTGCCCGCGGCGGCCGCGCTGTACTCCGCCGCCGAGCGGGGCCGGACCCGGGCGGCCCTCGTGGTGGGGGCGGTGCTGGTCGGGGTCGCCGCGTACTTCCGCATCACCGAGGGCCTGCCCGTCAGCTACCTGCTGAGCTACGAGCTGCTCACCAACGTGGCACTCGTCGCGGCGGCCGTCGCCCTGGGCGAGAGCGTGCGCACGCGCCGGCGGTCACGGGAGGACCAGGAGCGGCTGCGGGTGGCGGCACTGGCGGAGCAGGCTGCCGACGCGGAGCGCCGCATGGAGGCGCAGCGCGTGCGCATCGCGCGGGACCTGCACGACAGCATCGGGCACACGGTGTCCGTGGTCGCGGTGCACGCGGGTGTCGCCGCCGAGGCCGTCGGCCGGGACGACGCGCTGGCCGCCGCGTCGATCGCGCAGGTGAGGGAGGCGACCGGCGCCACGCTGCGCGAGCTGCGCGCGACGGTCCGGCTGCTGCGCGCGTCGCACGAGGAGGTGGCCCGTGGCGCCGTCGGCCTGGCCGGGGTCGGCGCGCTCGCCGCGTCGGCGCGTGCCGCCGGGCTCGACGTCGACCTGCGGATCGACGTGCTGGAGGGCGCGGTGGACGGGGCGATCGACGCCGGCGCCTACCGGATCGTGCAGGAGGCCCTGACCAACGTGCTGCGGCACGCCGACGCCGCACGGGTCACGGTCGCGGCCGCCGTCGACGACGGCTGGCTCGACCTGCGCGTCGACGACGACGGCTCCGGGCCGGCGGGTGCCGGGTCCGTGGGGGCCGGACCGCTGGGGGCCGGGACGGTCGGCGCCACGGGGACCGCCGGGCAGGGGCTGCGCGGCATGGCCGAGCGCGCCGGTCTGCTCGGCGGGACGCTCGCCTCCGGGCGGGGCGCCGGCGGCGGCTTCACGGTGCACGCCCGGCTCCCCGCGAGGCTCGACCCGTGATCGACGTCGTCCTGGCCGACGACCAGGAGCTGCTGCGCGCCGGCCTGCGCGCCCTCGTCGAGCGGGACGGCGACATCCGGGTCGTGGGGGAGGCCGCGACCGGGCGGCAGGCCGTGGCGCGTGTGGGCGAGCTGCGCCCCGACGTCGTCCTCATGGACGTCCGCATGCCCGACCTGGACGGCATCGACGCCACCCGCGCGATCGTCGACGACGCCGCGCTCGCGGGCACAGCGGTGCTGGTGCTCACCACCTTCGACGAGGACGAGAACGTGTTCGCCGCGATCCGCGCCGGGGCCGCCGGGTTCCTGCTGAAGGACGTCGCGCCCGAGGACCTGCGGCACGCGGTCCGCACGGTCGCGGCGGGCGAGGCGCTGCTCGACCCCGCCGTGACCCGGCGGGTCATGCGGGCCGCCGCCGCGCGACCGCCTGCCGCCGACACGGCCCCCCTCGGGGTGCTGACCGACCGTGAGCGTGAGGTGCTGCGGGAGGTCGGCCGCGGCCGCTCCAACCAGGAGATCGCCGACCGGCTGCACCTCAGTCCGGCCACCGCGCGCACGTACGTCTCGAGGCTGCTGACCAAGCTCACCGCGCGCGACCGCTCCCAGCTGGTGGTGCTCGCCTACCGCACCGGCCTGGTGGGGTCGCCGCTCAGCGACGACGCGCCACCAGGACCGCGTCCCGGACGGTGACCGCGACCCCGTCGTGCTCGATCGTGCGCTCGAGGACCTGCGGCTCGATCGACGCCCAGTCCGCCGGGTCCAGGTCGGCGGCGACCTCGTCGGCCGTGTGGCCCAGGCGCGCCAGGTGCGGGCGCGGCACGGGCCCGTCGAGGTCCGACGGGTCGTGCCCGACGACGAGCAGCGTGCCGCCCGGTGCCACGGCCTGCGCCAGCGGGCGCCACCACCGCTCGCCCTCGGCGTGCAGGTAGTGCGACGTCACCAGGTCGTACCGCTGCGACGGCGCCCACGTCCGCAGGTCGGCCTCGACCCAGGTGACGTCGAGCCCGCGCCGCGCGGCCTCGGCCGCGCCCCGGTCGAGAGCCGTGCGCGACGCGTCGACCGCGGTGACGCGCCACCCGTGCTCGGCGAGCCACACGGCGTCCCCGCCCTCGCCCGCCCCGGCGTCGAGCGCCGTCCCGGGTGGCAGGTCGGCCGCCAGCTGCACCAGCGAGGCGTTGACCCGTCCGCTCCACAGCCGCTCCTGCGACCGGTACCGCTCCTCCCACCAGGCGGGGTCCAGCGGCTCGTCACCGAGGTCGTCGTGGTCGTGCGCGTGCTGCGGCGCGTGCTGCTCCGCGAGGGTCTCGTGCTGGTCGTCGGCGTGCACGGCCGTCTCCTTCTGTCGATCACCGCAGGGTGAGGGAGGGGGTGGGGAGGGAGGGTCAGGCGCGTGCTGCGGCGACGTCGGCCGCCACGAGGGACGCGTTCACGTGGGCGCCGGCGAGCGAGCCGGCGGCGATGCTCGACGGCAGGGCGTGGTGCGGGCCGGTGACGTTGCCCGCGGCCCAGACGCCCGGCACGGACGTGGCCCCGGTCGGGTCCACCGTCACGGCGCGCCCGACGTCCTCGCCCAGCATCTCGAGCGGGGTCGTCGCCAGGCCGAGCCCGTCGACGACCGGGTCGTCGAGCACGGCCCGCGTCCCGACGAAGACGGCGTCGCAGGGCACGACCTGCCCGTCGGCGAGGACCAGGCCCGTGAGCGCGTCCTGCGCCACCCGGACCCCGGTGACCTGCCCGGGGACGACGCGCACGTCGCGCGCCGCGAGGTCGGCCCACTCGTCGGTGCCCGGCTGGAACGTGCCGTTCAGCAGGAGCGTGACGTCGGCGCTGAGCTGGCGGACCAGCAGCGCCAGGTGCACCGCGCGCGGCCCGGTCGCCAGGACGGCGAGCGCGCGGTCCCGCACCTCCCAGCCGTGGCAGTACGGGCAGTGCAGGGCGTCCCGACCCCAGCGGGCGGCCAGGCCGGGCACGTCGGGCAGCACGTCGCGCATCCCGGTGGTGACGACGAGGCGCCGCGCGCGGTGCGTGACGCCGTCGGCCGTGTCGACCTCGACGGCGGGCTCGCGCGGTGCGTCCGTGCCCGCCGTGTCCCGCCGCGGGGCCGGCGGCGCGGGCACGGCCCGTGCCGCGACGACGTGCCCGGTGACGAGCTCGACCCCGTAGCGGGCGACCTCCTCGCGGGCGGTCGCGAGCAGCTGGGCCGGCGGGGTCCCGTCGCGGGTGAGCAGGTTGTGCGCGTGCGGGGAGGTCGCGTTGCGCGGCTCACCTGCGTCGATCACGCGGACGGTGCGGCGGGAGCGTCCCAGGCTCATGGCGGCGGCGAGCCCGGCGGCGCCGCCGCCGACGACGAGGACGTCGACGGGCTGGCTGGCGGGGGTGGTCGGCATGGCACGAGCGTGCGTCCAATGGTGCTGTCTTGACAAGGGTGGTTGCCATAGTGGCAAATGGGGCCGTGGACGACCTGGATGCGGTGCTCACCACGCTCGGCCCCCGGCTGCGGGCGCTGCGCGAGCAGCGTGGCGCGACGCTGGCGGACGTCGCCGGTGCGACCGGCATCTCCGTCAGCACGCTGTCGCGCCTGGAGTCCGGCCTGCGCCGGCCCACGCTGGAGCTGCTGCTGCCGCTCGCGCGGTTCCACGAGGTGACGATCGACGACCTGGTCGACGTGCCGCACGGGGATCCGCGCGTCGCCTCGCACCCCACCGTGCGGCACGGCGTCACCTACGTGCCGCTGAGCCGGCGTGCCGAGGGGCCGCGCGCGTACCGCCTGGTCTACCCGCCCCGCACGCCGGCGCAGGGCGGCGAGCCGCGCGTGCACGAGGGGTACGAGTGGCTCTACGTCCTGCACGGCACCCTGCGCCTGGTGCTGGGCGGCCGCGAGCTCGACCTCGTCCCCGGCGAGGCGGCGGAGTTCGACACCCGCGTGCCGCACTGGCTCGGCAACGTCACCGACGAGCCCGTCGAGATCCTGGCCCTGTACGGACCCCAGGGCGAGCGGATGCACGTGCGCGCCCGCCCGCGGCGCCGCGACACCTGACGTCGCGCGGCGTCAGCCCAGGGCGGCGGCGACCACCAGCAGCACGGGCACGCACAGCACGGTGGTGGCCAGGCCGGCGTCGCGGGCCAGCGCCTCACCGTGGCGGTACTGCATCGCGTAGACCAGCACGTTCTGCGCGGTGGGCAGCGCGGCCATCGCGACCACCGCGAGCAGGGCCGGGGCGGGCAGCCCGAGCGCGGTGCCGACGCCCCAGGTGAGCACCGGGTGGACGACCGACCGCAGCCCGACGGCGAGGGCCAGGTCGCGGCGCGGCGCGGCGTCCGCGGTGGTGCGCGGGGCGGCGAGCGACATGCCGAACGTGATCAGTGCGAGCGGCGCGGCGGCGGCCCCGATGAGCGCGAACGGCTGCAGCGCGACCTCCGGCACCGACCACGGCAGCGCCGCGAGGACGAGCCCGGCGAGGGTCCCGACGATGATCGGGTTGCTCAGCGTGCGGCGCGCCACCACGGCCACGCGCATCCCTGCCGGGACGGGGGTGCGGCGCCCGGCGGGTCCCGCGTCGGCAGCCTGCGGGGCGTCGAGCGGCGGCGCGGGGCGGGCGTCGAGCACGGCGAACGCGACGGGTGCGAGCACGAGGAGCTGGAAGAGCAGCGTGGGCACGACGGCGACGGGGTCGTCGAGCAGGTACACGGCGAGCGGCAGGCCGATGTTCCCGGCGTTGACGTAGGACGAGGCGAGGGTGCCGACGGTGACGTCGGCGGCGGACCGGTGCCACGCGACCCGCAGGACGAGGACGGCGACCAGCGCGACGAGCGCCGTGGACGTCCAGGTGACGACGGCCGTGCGGGACACCAGCAGGTGCAGGTCGGCGTGGGCGACGGTCGACAGGAGCAGCGCGGGCACGGCGACGACGAACACCACGCGAGCGAGCACGGGGGCGGCCCGGTCCCCGAGGACGCGCCACCGGCCGAGCACCCCGCCGAGCGCGACGACCGCGCCCATGGTGCCCAGGGCGGCGAGGACCGCGCTCACGGGCGTGCCCCGGCGGTGGCGCCCCGCGGCGCCACCGGGCGCGGCGGGGCGTCGGGGGGCGTCCGGGGCACGCGACGATCCTCGCACGCGTGCCACGACAGCAGGAAAGCGCTTGCCAACCGTCCTCGTGGCGTGCGACGATCCCGGCGTCGGCCGCCGTCCGTCGTCAGCCGCGACGGGCCGGACCGGCACCGTGGTCGGGTTCCCCGGCACGCACCACCCCGCCGCACCGGCGCGCCGGGACCGCGCCCGCGCGCCCGCCACCGGTGCACGACCCAGGAGGGCACCGATGCCGCCCGTCGCGCTCGTCACCGGAGGCAACCGCGGGATCGGGCTCGGCATCAGCCGCCGCCTGGTCGCCGACGGGTTCGCCGTCTCGATCCTGGCCACGCGCGAGGAGCCCCCCGACGTGCTGAGCGGGCTGCGCGACGCGGCCGGGGACCCGGCGCTCGTCCGGTACGTGCAGGGGTCCGTCGCCGACCTCGACGACCACCGCCGCTACGTCGCCGACGCCGTCGACGCGTGGGGCCGCCTCGACCTGCTCGTCAACAACGCCGGCGTCGCCCCGACCGTCCGCGCCGACCTGCTCGACGCGACGCCCGAGTCCTTCGACCGGGTGCTGGGCATCAACCTGCGCGGCCCGTACTTCCTCACGCAGGAGTTCGCGCGGCGCGTGATCGCCCTGCGCGGCCCCCTCGACGCGCTGCCCGAGCCGCCGGCCGGCCCCGTCGCGACGGTCGTCAACGTCTCGTCGATCTCGGCGACGACCGTCTCGACGAACCGCGGCGACTACTGCGTCTCCAAGGCGGGCGTCGCGATGGCCACGCAGCTGTGGGCCGTGCGCCTGGCGCCCGAGGGGATCGTCGTCCACGAGGTGCGGCCGGGCGTGATCGCGACCGACATGACCGCGGGCGTGACCGAGAAGTACGACGCGCTGATCGCCCAGGGGCTCGCCCCGGTCAACCGCTGGGGCCGCCCGGCGGACGTCGCGGGCGCCGTCGCGGTCCTCGCGTCCGGGCAGACGCCGTACTCGACGGGCGAGGTCTTCCACGTCGACGGCGGCATGCACGTCCCGGTCCTGTGACGCACGGAGGCGACGACCCGATGAGCACCGACGACCTGATGAGCACCGACGACCTGATGAGCACCGACGGCACCCGCGGCTCCGAGCACCGCACCCGGCACGACCCGCGCCCCCTGCGCGTCGCCGGCCACGACGTCCCGGTCGTCACCGCCACCACGGTCGTCGTCGGCACCGGCTCGGCCGGCTACTGCGCGGCCGCGCGCCTGGTACAGCTCGGCCACGACGACGTCGTCATGGTCGCCGACAAGGTCCACGCGGGCGCGTCGCGCAACGCGGGGTCGGACAAGCAGACGTACTACAAGCTCACGCTCTCCGGCGGCGACGACGACTCCGTGCACGAGATGGCGCGGACGCTGTTCAGCGGGGGCGCGATGGACGGCGACGTCGCGCTGGCGGAGGCCGCGCTGTCGGCCCGCGGGTTCCTGCACCTGGTCGACCTCGGGGTGCCGTTCCCGCAGAACCGCTTCGGGGAGTTCGTCGGCTACAAGACCGACCACGACCCGCGCCGCCGCGCCACGTCGGTCGGCCCGTACACGAGCCGCACGATGGTCGAGAAGCTCGAGGCGAGGGTCCGCGCGGACGGCACGCGCGTGCTCGACGAGTGCCGGGTCGTCGACGTCGTCACGGTGCCCGACCCCGACGCCGGGCCCGGTGCGCGCCGGGTCGCGGGTCTGCTCGTCCTGCGTACCGACGTGCCGCACGACGGCGCCGCGAGCCCCTGGCTGCTGCTGCGCTGCACCAACCTCGTGTACGCCACCGGCGGCCCGGCGGGGATGTACGCGACGCGCGTGTTCCCGCACGGCCAGTGGGGTGCCTCGGGTGCGGCGTACCGCGCGGGCGTGCACGGCAGGAACCTCACCGAGTGGCAGTTCGGGCTCGCGTCGACCAAGCCGCGGTGGAACGTCTCGGGCACGTACATGCAGGTGGTGCCGCGCTTCGTGTCCACGGACGCGGACGGCGGCGACGAGCGCGAGTTCCTCACCGAGGCCGTCACGGACTACGGGCGGCTGCTCACGCTCGTGTTCCTCAAGGGCTACCAGTGGCCGTTCGACATCCGCAAGGCGCGCGACGGGTCGTCCCTGATCGACCTGCTCGTGCACCGCGAGACCGTGCTGCGCGGGCGCCGCGTCTTCCTCGACTTCCGGCGCAACCCCGTCCGCGACGACTTCGACGCCACGGCGATGAGCCCCGAGGCCCACCGGTACCTGGAGCAGGCCGGCGTGCTGGGCGGCACGCCGATCGAGCGGCTGCGGCGCATGAACGAGCCCGCGTACCGCTTCTACCTGGACCGCAACCCGTACGTGGACCTCGAGCAGGACATGCTCGAGGTGGACGTCTGCGCGCAGCACAACAACGGCGGCCTGGTGGTCGACGCCTGGTGGCGGTCCAACGTCGCGGGCCTGTTCCCGGTGGGGGAGGCGGCCGGTGCGCACGGCGTCTACCGGCCCGGCGGCGCGGCGCTCAACAGCGGGCAGGTCGGTGCGACGCGTGCGGCGCAGTACATCGCCGCCCGCCGCGGCCACGCCCCGCTCGACGACGACGCGTTCACCACCGCCGCGGGTCCGGTGCTCGCCGCCGCGCTCGACCTCACGCAGCGTGCGACCGGACGGGCGGCGGCCGGCGTGCCGGACAACACCGGTGACCTGCTGCGCGACGTGCAGGAGCTCATGAGCCGCAAGGCCGGCCCGGTGCGGTCCGCCGCCTCCATCCGGGAGGCGCTCGACCAGGTCCACGCCTGGCTCACGGGCTACCAGGACCTGGTCACCGCCGACGCCGGGTCCCGGCGCGCGGTGAACCGCACCTTCCTCGTGCGCGACGTCCTGACCAGTGCGTACGTCTACCTCTCGGCGATGGCGGACTACGTCGCGCACGGCGGGCGGTCCCGCGGGTCGGTGCTGTACACCGACGCGGACGGCGACCTGCCGCTCGTCGGGCACGGGCCCGACGCGCAGCGCGAGCTCGACCTGCCGGACCTCTACCGGTTCCGCCTCGACGGCGGCGCGCTCGACGAGGAGGTCCAGGAGGCGGCGTGGGTGCCCCCGGGCGGCCACGTGCCCACGGACGACGGCACCGCGTGGGCGCCCGTCGTGCCGCGCGCAGACGACGACCCGGCGGGCGTCCCGGTCTTCCGCTGGCGGCCGCGGCGGCCCCTGCCGCAGGACGACGACTTCTTCGAGAACGTCTGGCGGGAGTTCCGCGAGCACGGCAACGTCCCCTGAGGCGGCCCGGCCCGGCGACCTGCGGCCCGGGCGAGGGCACGACCTCCGGACCCGGCCTCGGGAGGTGTCCGAGGAGCGGACGGGACGGCGCGCGTGCGGGTGCGGTGGGGGTAGCGTGCCGGACGTCGTGACACGGGGTGCCGCATCCGCGGCTGAGATCACACCCGTCGAACCTGATCTAGGTAGAACTAGCGAAGGGATGTCGCGCATGTCTCCCATGCGTCCGTTGCCGTCCGTCCACCTCCGTCCGCACGCCCTGCCCGGCGGGCGTCCGCGGCGAGGTCCAGCCCGGCGAGGTCCAGCCCGGCGAGGCCCCGAGGCCGGCTGACCGGCCCGACGCCGGCCCGCGTGACATCACGCGGGCCCCGCGTCGTCGTGCCCGTCC
>JAEWEJ010000006.1 GCA_023389455.1 Actinomycetes bacterium
CACCCCCGGTCGCGCCCCGCCGCGCGCCCGCACGACCGCGGCCGGCACCCGTCGGGTGAACCCGACGAAGCGTGCGGAGCGCCATCTTGCGACGAGGGGTGACGAATCGCCTACCGGTCAGTAGCGTGCACCCCAGTGCCCGCTCGGTGTGACCGCCGCCATACCCGGGTATGACGTCACGGGCGCGCCCGTGACGTCCCGACCGCTCCCTCGTCCGAACCCGGGATGTGCCCATGCCGCGTCGCCTGCTCGCCGGTCTGACCGCCGCCTCCGTCCTCCTCGCCGGCGCCGTCCTGGGCGCCCCGGCCGCCACCGCCGCACCACCGCCGGACGACCTGTCCGGCCTCGTGCTCGGCAGGGACGTCCCCGTCGACCGGGTGGAGGGCGTGGGCGAGGCGCTCGCGGACGCGAGCGGCACCGTCACCGCCTTCGTCGAGCTCGAGACGCCGTCCGGCGTCGCGGTCGCCGCGGACGGCGGCAGCGCCGCCGACGTCCGCGCCGCGGCGTCGGCCACCGAGGCCGCCGCCGAAGAGGTCGTCCCGGCCGAGGCGTCGCAGGCCACCGCACGGTCCGCACCTCAGCCGCAGCGCCTGGCCACCCTCACCAACCTCGTGTCCGGGGCCCTCGTGCTCGGTGACGCCGAGCAGCTGCGCGCCCTGGCCGACTCCCCCGACGTCCGGGCCGTCCGGCTGGTCGCCGAGCGCACGCTCGACAACGCCGCGCAGGTGGAGTTCACGCGCGCGCTGGCCACCTGGCAGGACACCGGCGTGCTCGGCACCGACGTGACCGTCGGCATCATCGACACGGGCATCGACTACACCCACGCCGACTTCGGCGGCCCCGGCACGGTCGAGGCCTACGAGGCCGCGTACGGCGAGGACGGCACCGGGCCGGTCCCGGCGGGCTCGTTCGACCCCGCGAAGTACCTCGGCGGGTACGACTTCGCCGGTCGGGACTACGACGCCGGCGGCGAGCCCGCCCAGCGCGTCCCCGCCCCGGACGAGAACCCCATCGACGTGAACGGGCACGGGACGCACGTCGCCGGCACGGCCGCCGGCTACGGCGTCACGCCCGACGGCACGACCTTCGACGGCGACTACACGACCCTCAGCTCGGTCGCGGACTGGCCCGTCGGCCCCGGCACGGCCCCCGCGGCCGGCCTCTACGCGCTCAAGGTCTTCGGCGACGTCGCCGGGTCGACCGACCTCACGGCCCTCGCGCTCGACTGGGCGGCGGACCCGAACGGCGACGGTGCGTTCGACGACCGGATCGACGTCCTCAACCTCTCGCTCGGCGCCGCCGGAGCCCCGGCGGACGACCCCGAGTCCGCACAGGTCGCCGAGCTCACCGCGCTCGGCACCACGGTCGTGCTGTCCGCGGGCAACGAGGGCGACATCGAGGACATCGGCGGCTCGCCGGGCAACGGCTTCGCCGGTCTCACCGTCGCCTGGTCCATCGGCAAGGACCTGGCCTTCGACGCCCTCGAGGTCACCGAGGCGTCCGACCCCGCGCTCGTCGGGCGGCACGCCGGCCAGAACTCGGTCTCCTACTCCGGCGAGGACGTCACCGCCCCGGTCGCGTACGTCGGCGAGCGGTTCGACGGGTGCCTGCCGTTCACGGCCGAGCAGGCCGCGGCCGTCGCCGGGAAGATCGCCTACCTGTGGTGGGACGACGACGACGCGACCCGCGCGTGCGGCTCGGGCGCGCGGTTCAACAACGCGACCGCGGCCGGCGCGGTGGGTGTGCTCCTGCCCACCGAGATGACGGTCTTCGCGGCCGGCATCGCGGGCAACGCCACGATCCCCGGGTTCCAGATGACCGCGGCGACCACCGACGCCCTGATGCCGGAGGTCGAGGCAGGCACCCTCGTCGTGCACATCGGGCCCTCGCTCGCGCTCAGCACCCGTCAGGACGTCGGCGCCGACACGCTCAGCTCGTCGTCCTCCCGCGGCGCGCACGGCTCTCTGGGCTGGGCCAAGCCCGACGTGGCGGCACCCGGGCAGCAGATCGTCTCCGCGGGCGTCGGCTCCGGTGCCGGCGGCGCGTCCAGCAACGGCACGTCGATGGCCTCGCCGCACGTGGCCGGCATCGCGGCGCTGGTCCGCGAGGCGCGTCCGGGCTGGTCGGCCGCGCAGATCAAGGCCGCGATCGTCAACACCGCGACCCACGACCTGGCGACCGAGCCGGGCGGCGACCTGTTCTACGGGCCGGCCCGCGTCGGCTCGGGCCGCGTCGACGCCCTGGCCGCCGTCACCAACGACACGCTCGTCTACAACGCCGAGCGTCCCCAGCAGACGTCCGTCAGCTTCGGCGTCGTCCCGCTGGCCGACGAGCCGGTGACGATCCGCAAGGCCGTCACCGTGCAGAACCTCGGCTCGACCGCCCGCACGTACAGCACCCAGGTCACGTCGAGCACGACGTCGGGCGGGGCGACGATCACCGCCGCCCCCGCGAGCCTGCGGGTCCCCGCCGGCGGCACCGGGATCGTCACCGTGACGTTCACGGCCGACCCGGCCACCGTCGCACGGGACATCGACCCCACGCAGCAGGCCGAGCAGATCGAGGACCTCGCCCGCGAGTACGTCTCGCAGGTGTCCGGGCGGCTGGTCCTCACGTCGGGCAGCACGCAGTGGCGCCTGCCCGTGCAGGGCACGCCGCGCCCGACGACGGACCTGGAGGCCGCAGCGGTCACCTTCCCCGACGCCGCGGCGGACACCGCCGAGCTGACGTTCAGCGGCCGTGACGTCGAGGCCGACGGCTGGTACGGCCTGGCCACGCCCCTGATCCACGCCGCGGACTCCCCGCGGCTCGACGCGCTGCCCGCCGGCGCCGAGACGTCCCGCTCGACGATCGCCGCCGGCGACATCCGGCACGTCGGCTGGGCGTCGACCGCACCCGCGGTGGCGGCCGCCGGCGGCGACCCGACCACCGAGGGCTACCTCGGCGTCGGCATCGCCACCGACGCCGACTGGGCGGTGCTCGGGCACGCGCTGCAGCCGTGGGTCCTCGTCGACACCGACGCCGACGGCGAGACGGACGTCGTGTCGATCGCCAGCAAGCTGACCGACACCGACTACTCCGTGGTCGAGACCTACGACTGGGAGTCGGGCGATCTGCTCGCCGGGCCGGAGCTGCTCTACCCGTTCGCCGGCACCATCGAGATGGGCGCCTTCGACAACAGCACGGTCGTGGTCCCCGTCCCGCTCGCGCAGCTGGGCATCGAACCCGGCACCTCCGTCGCCGTCCGGACGCAGATGCGCAGCACCTACGCGTTCCCCGCCGACGGGATCGTCGACGAGGTCGGCCCGTTCACGGTCGACCCGTACGCCCCGCCGCTGTGGTTCGAGTCGAACGTGGGCTCGGACTTCGTCTCCCAGACGTTCGACGGTGCCACCGTCGACGTCCACGGCGGGCCCGGGGCGGCGGACGCCGACATCCTGGTGCTCCACCACCTCAACGGCACGGGCGACCGCGCCCAGGTCGTGGGGGTCGACGTGCCGGAGGCGACCGGGACGACCACGACGCTCGACGTCGAGGCCGGGAGCACGGCGGGTGAGCCCGCGGTGCTGCGGATGACCGTGAGCCCTGCCGAGGCGAGCGGCACCGTCACGGTCCTGGACGGCGACACGGAGCTCGGCTCCGTCGACGTCGTCGACGGAGCCGCCGAGTGGTCGACCTCCGCACTGGGGGCCGGCACCCACCGGCTCCAGGCGCGGTTCACACCCGACAGCGCGCGGTACACCGCGTCGTCGTCGGACGTCGTGGAGGTCGAGCTCGCACCGTCGACGTCGCGCACGACGCTGACGGTGAAGCCCGCGACCGTCCGGTACGGCAGCGCCGCGACCGCCACGGTCACCGTCACGGGCCGGACCTGGGCCCCGTCGGGGACCGTGACCGTCACGGAGCGCGGCACGGTGGTGGGCACCGGCGAGCTCACCGTCGACGGGCTCACCGGCACCGCGACCGTCACCCTGCCCCGTGACCTGGCGACGGGAACCCACCGCCTGGTCGCCGTGTTCGAGGGCTCGTCCGACCTGACGGGCTCGCAGGGCACCGGGCAGGTGCGGGTCAACCCCACCATCGCGTCGGTGACGCTCCAGACCGAGAGCTGGACGGTGCCGCGGGGCAGCGCGCCGACGGTCACGGTGCGCGTCGGCGGCGGTGAGGGCTCCCCGGCCGCGACAGGACGGGTCACCGTCCTGCTGGGTCTGCGCTCGCTCGGCAGCTTCCCGCTGACCGACGGCGCGGCGACGGTCACGCTGCCGGCGCTGCGCTCGACCAGCGTGCTGACCGTCCTGTACGGCGGTGGCGGCGGCTACCTGCCGGGCGCGAACGCGCAGGTCGTCCGCGTCGGCTGACGCC
>JAEWEJ010000008.1 GCA_023389455.1 Actinomycetes bacterium
CGAAGCCCCAGTCGCGCTTAGCGTCCATGTTACCCAATTCAAGCACTTCAGCTTTGCCCAGCTTAATCTTAGCGACGGTGTCGGTAATTTTACGAGTCACAAACTCTTGACCACGTAATGGGGATTCGTGGTTAAAGAGAATACCGCTGGAAGCAAAAATGCCGTAGCTTTCACGATAGTTGACAGTCATCCAGTGGGCATAGAGTTTGGCCACGCCGTAAGGGCTACGTGGGTAGAACGGTGTGTCTTCTTTCTGAGGAACGGCCTGCACCAGACCAAACATTTCCGATGTGGATGCTTGATAGAAACGAATTTTTGGGTTTACGATGCGAATCGCTTCAAGCAAATTCACCGGGCCGATACCCGTGATTTCTGCCGTCGTGATAGGTTGTTCAAAAGACACGCCTACAAAACTCTGCGCGGCGAGGTTGTAGACCTCAGTTGCGCCACTCTTTTGCAGCAGGCGGATACTGGCGGAGAGATCGGTTAAGTCGTACTCAACGAGATGTAAGTTGGCATTATTTTTAATGCCCAGCTCTTCAATTCGCCAAAAATTAACCGAACTTGTACGGCGATAGGTACCGTAAACCACATAGCCTTTGTCGAGTAAAAGCTCTGCGAGGTAAGCGCCATCCTGACCAGTAACACCTGTAACAACTGCAACTTTACTTATCATAGCTAAGAACTCCAAAATGAATTATTTTAAGCTAAAAAACAGGTGATGCCTCTGTAAGCGCACCAGTTTAGTTCCACAAAATTTTTGAGCTTTCCGTCTTCTCATCCCTCAGCCGGTATTCTTCCAACGTCAGGTTATTCAGGGATCCATGGGGCCGCTCACTGTTGTATTCCTTCAGCCAGCGTCCCGTTATTTCCCGTGCTTCATTCCGTGTTCTAAACAGATAAAAATCCAAAATTTTTGTCCGGAACGTTCGGTTAAAGCATTTTGCGTAGGTTACCTGGCGTGATAAATTCCAGCATTACGCCATTGCCCTCACCCCATTATGCCAGAGCCAGTGATATCAGTTTTGGCCCGGTATCCATTCGCATCTTCAGCGGATATCCACAGTTTGCCACTATATAGTCCGATACTCTTACAACCCGCTGCGCCGGGATATTCAGGTCATTTTCGATAGCCAGAATCTCACAGTTAAAATCATCCACGACGTTTAAGAGCCGAAAGCGTCGGCTACATTTCAGGGCGTCGTGCGTAAAATCAAACGACCAGCTTTGGTTGAGTGCTTCCGACGTTGCCAGCGGAGCTGTATTGCGCACCGGCAGGAATTGTTTAACCTTACGAGGACAATTCAGTTTCAGCAGACAGTAAATCCGATGTACGCGCTTGTGGTTCCGCGCATCTCTCTGTCTACGAAGTATCTGAAAAAGCTTCTTAAATTCGTTGCGGGAATAGCATTAATCTACCTCAATCAGCCTCCTGATCACCGCCCCATCACGTTGCGTATCCAGTTGATAACGAAACACCGTCCTGCTCAGTGATAGTATCTTACATGCCTGGCGTATGCTCATCGGAAACTGCGTAGTCAGACAGTTGACGGGCTCACGCTTTATCGCTGGTGCTAAAGCTTTTTTTCAATAACGGTTTGCTGTGCGTGGTTTTTAAGACTAAGAGGTCGGCGAACATCTGCTTCAGCCTGTGGTTCTCATCTTCCAAGTCTTTACGTTTTCCTATATCAGCGGCTTACATCCCGCCATATTTCGCCTTCCAGTAGTTTTAGTAGTTGGAAGGCGAAATAGCGGCCTCGCAACAGACATCTTTGACGATTCTGCCCGCTTTGCCTCATTTCAGTACGGTGGTGACCTAGTCCCCAGTGAATTGGATCTTACACATAGCGATCTCCTAAAGGGACATAATCAGTATGTCGGAAGATATCTAAAAGAGAATGAGCCGTTTTGAGGGGATATTTATGCCAATAATTACCGCAATTTTTTGCACAGAACATTTTCCTATTTTGAAAAAAACAGATTACGCGTTTAATAACTCAGCCATCCACTGCGGGACAGGTTCGTTTTCGATTTTAAAACCTAAAAGCAGATTTTCCTTAAAACCGGAGGTTATTACGTAATGTCTTTCTTGTAAAAAAAGCTCTTGGTACTTCTCCGGATGTTTACGGTAAAGCAAAACATCCTTTTGGAAAAACCGTGCGCGACTACTCGCAGACTCACGCTCTTTAGAGCGCAGTTGCGCCGGATGGAATACATCAACATCTTTTGCATAAGGCACCAAACCTAACTGTTGCATGCGCCACCCAAAATCCGTGTCTTCCCGAAAATGGGGATGGTCAAACTGCAGATCAAACCCGCCTAAATATTGAAAAACTGAGTTTCTGACCATTAGATTGGCAGTCATAAATCCAATACTTTCAAAACCAACATTGGTAACTGGACGCCAGTTATCATCACCATGATGGTCCGAGATGATGATACCTTCAACACCGACAACGCCTTCGACTTCAAAATATTTTCGGGCGTTGGCCAACCAATTTGCTCCTGGTCGACAATCGTCATCGGTGAAAGCAATAACCTTGCCCTGAGCCAGCATAGCCCCTGTATTTCTCGCCCTGACGGCCCCTTTGACTGGTGAATGGTAATAACAAAGAGGGAAGCCGAAATCGCGCCCACGTTCAGACCACGGTTTTTCACTCTGATCGACAATAATGACTTCAAAATCACGTTCTGTCTGCTTTTGCAAACAGCTCACCAAGTCAAGAAGTTGATCTGGGCGTTCATAGCTTGGGATCACAACGGAAAAATGGGGCTGTGGCTGGTTAGCTAATTGAGCTCTGGAAGATAGCATTCTACCAACAATATCGGAGATACGTTCCCATGCATAGCTGCTTTCCACACAGGCCCGTGCAGCTGTTCCCACTTTTCTACGGTACTCGTTTTCAAACAAGTCACTAATAGCGGTGGCAAACGCTTCTTTCGTTGGCTCAACCACCAACATGGCGGTCAGCCCTCCGGTATCGATACCACGAGCGCCGATTTTAGTGGTTACTGTCGGCATTGCCATTGACATAAAGTCAAACATTTTAATGTTAGTGCCCGAGCCAGAGAACATCGGATTCACAGCTATATCAGCGGCGGAGAGCCACAATGCTTTGTCCTCTTCACTCAACATACCGGTAACATGCACGTTTTTGTATTTAACTTTTTCGACAACACTACCTACGCCACCAGCAATGACGAAGGTCACCTCTGGCACCAAAGGCGCCAATGTTTCTGCAATAAATTTGGCAGCTTCAACGTTAGGTCCGTAGGCACTGCCGATAAAGATAGCAAGCTTGTCATCAGCCGCGTATTTCAATGCTACTTTCGCTGCGCTACGTTCATCGTCTCCCGGCACCTGATGTGTAAATGCCATCACACCATTAGGTACCACCCGCATTTTTTCTGGTGAGAACTCATAGATGCGATAAAAACGCAACAAATCCTCCTGCGAACATGCCAATATGAGATCGGCACGCTGACCAAGCAAGTATTCGTCGGCAATAACCTGACGTATCGCTGCTAACTCCGCTACATTGCTGTCATCAAATAGCTGAGCTCGCAAATACCCTTCAACATTTTGCGAGTCATAAACTACAACTTTACCCTGTAACAGGTTAGGATCGATAAGCGGATATACCCAAGGGTGAGAAAAGACCACCACTTCAGCCTGCTTAATATTCTCGATAACGCTCGTAAGGTAATCAGGAGATAAATGTCCTTGTTGGCTAAATACAACGTCAATTACCGTTTTTCCATTGGCCTGAGCAGCCCATTCCTGCGCAGCAAGATGATGCTCCTGGCTAAGAGGAATATTAATCTCCTCAAGGCCTGGACTTAGCTGATGCCTGCGATATTTCTCTCCCGGCCAGTCATAAGAACCTACATACGTAGCTTTTACGTTCTCCCCTAAGCCATGATACAGTCCCAGCAAACGTAAACGACCGCCACCAATAGGTGGATCTATAGGTTGCATGTCCGCGACAACAACACTGAGCGGCATTTCTTTCAGAGTGACTTGAGGAGCCATAGCTGCGGAAATAAGCTGTTTACTCACTGTCGCCCAGGACATCCCCTTGATCAGCTCATGGCCCCGTTGACCCATCGCAATTGCTGAGGACACATTATTGAACAGCCATTCAAATCCCTCACACAACGCCTCTGGAGTCGCTTCGCAAATCAACCCCGTTTCTTTATGTTTGACAAAAAAGGTTGGCTCACCAGAATCAGCACAGGTAATAACAGGCTTACCGCTGGCAAATCCTTCCAGAGTCACGTACCCGTAATCTTCTTTCTTCGGTACAAAAGCAATCGCCAAAGCATTAGCATAGTAATCCAGCAGCTCTTCATCACTCAGACGACCGACAAATTCAATCCGACTGTCACCCGCGGCAAGAGCCTTAAGTTCCTGTTCCGCCTCCCCTGTCCCTGCGATAACTAATCTAAGCGGAAGCGACGAAGCTTTAACGGCTTCAATGGCAAGATGAACACGCTTCCAGGGATGTAAACGCCCAGGAAGAAAGAAGTAATCTCCGGTTGTTCCTTGTTTGAAGCCATTAACACCTAACGGTGGATGTATCACATCACAATGAATACCTCGCCAGCGATACAATCGATTGGAAACTTCATGGCCAATGGCGAACTTTGCTTTTACTCGTGAAATTGCCTCAAAATCCCATTGATGCAACATGGCCCGCTCAGCCAAACGAATCGGATCATCACTAGGAAAAGTCTCGTAAAACATATCATCAAACACACGGACGGTGTGTACCAGGTACATCACATGATTAGGATGATTAACAGCATAACTTGGCGTTTTGGTCGAAACAACTGCATCAAAACGGCTAAGATCCAGATCACGGCAGTACTGATAGTTCTTACTAATCTGGTCGAAAGAAGATTCATCGGCAATAACTTGCACAATCTCTGCGTCGCAACCAATTTCAATTAGTCCCGCTAATAATCCCTGATAGAAGCGCTCAGCTCCTCCGGCCTCTCCCTGTGCAGACTCTGTCGTTAATACGGCAACACGTAACCCTTTGAATTTGTCAAGCTCAGGGTATTGATTACAGTAATTCACTGTGGGCTCCTTTCGTCTTCGGCGGCCTTAAGCTCATCCTTGATTCTGCTGTGCAATTCATCAAGACTCAGCGAGTTAGATGATTTAAATGATGTAAAAGAGCTATTTTTTTCCGACAGTAATTCATTTGTCGAGAAAGTTGTGCGAGGGTTACTTCCAACCAAGGCTTTGAGATAAAGACTTCTTAAAAAAGAATACAATCCCAGTTTTTTAACTGTACAGACCGTATAATGCCTCAACCGTGGCTTACTATTGAATGTTCGGATCAGTTTGCGTACCCCACGACTAAATAAGGATACCTTTTGAGCCTCGCTATTCACATCCTTACCGTTTTTTATACGCCCGAGAAAACGTACCGGAGAACTAACCCGCCATGAAGTACTGCTATAAATCTGCTCAGTGTGGTTTTTCAGTAAGATAATTTCATGTTCGAGATCATGAATGCGCGCTTGCGAAGCAATGTATGCCTGAGAAAGGCCATCATATGCAATATGCACTCGCTCATTTTCTGCTGATAACATTGATACTTTTTGCACTAGTTCATCATACTGGCGCGTATTATTTAAATGCTCAAGGATGTCACCGATGTTAAGCGTTAACTTATCTAGACTCTTATTTTTTTGGTGCAACACATTGATCAATGAATTTAATTCATTACTATTTTCTTTCACAACCGTTATAGCATTTACCATACTATCGTTACTTAGAACACTTTCGGCCACTTGCCGTTTATAATTATCGAGCTCCTGTATTGCGACCTCTGCATTTTTTATTGCTGTAAAATGATCGTAAGTTTGATAATCATCAAAAACGTTTGGGGGGTATTTAAGAGAGATCAAAAGTTCTTTATGCTCTACAGAGACGTAAAAACGATTAAGCCCATCAGCATAGGCAAATAAATAATTTTTATCTATCAAAAAAGCTTCAATTTCCGAATGCGTTTCTATTTGCGTATTAGGGAATGTGGACTCAACGACGACTACCCATGGACGGTACTGGTTCCAATCATTCCCTTTCAGTACTGAAAGCTCCAAACCTTCAACATCCACTTTCAAAAAGTGAATGTTCTCAGGTTGAAATTCGGCACAAACGTCAGCCAGAGTCCTGACCGCGACATTATACCATTCACCCTTATAACCATCGGCTTCATGGGCTTTAACTACCTCTTTGTCCAGAGTTGCCCAACCGCGGTTATCACATTCCCAGATTTCTAATTCACCCGCACTTTCATTCAATGCATAGTTCAGATTGATATCTTGAGGACGATCGGCAACCAGCGCATTAAAATGGCTCCGAACTGGCTCAATATTTATTCCGCGCCACCCTTGGTTGTAAAACGAGCGCGTGACAGAATCTATAATAGGATCATTCGCCCCAACGTCTATATAGAATCCATTCTCAACATTTTTTAGTGCTTTCCAGAGCACTACATCCTCTAGATTCTGTGCATATGAAATAAAACTCATTTTTTATAAATTCCTATTTTTGGGTCTAACCATGTCAGACCGACAAAATTGGCTTTATCAATATTGACGACATTAAAAAGCAAGGCTAAATCGCGCCACTCGTAATTATTGACTAAATGAGTATCAGTGCTTACAAGTGCTGTTTGTATTGAGTAACTTCCTGGGCCAAGATTCGCATCAAAACTGAAGTCATAAACTAACGTTGTTCCAGCCTTGACGTTATCAACGACCTTTTTCTTAAGATCAGTATTCGTGCCATATAGCACCTGTCCTAAACGGTCTTTAATACCATATCCCAAGACCAAGCGAGGAATATCCTTATTGACCTTAACTTCAATATGCAAAATGACAGGTTGACCGACATTAACAATTTCAATCAGTTTTTTGTTTTCGTCTAATAATCCGATTTCAGAGACTTCAGCTTCGCCAGTACCTGAGATAGTTTGAGTTTTCCCTTCAGCCGTGATTTTTTGCTCAACTTTCTGATTCTGCTTTGCAGCCAGCAGAGCATTGTAATAATCCATCACTGCTTCAGGCTCACCCTCCATTTCTATACGGCCAGCATTAAGCAAAATAGCTCTATCACAAATGCTCTGGATCGCTTGTTTATCATGAGACACGATTAATAACGTGGTTCCCTGCCGACGAAACTCACGGATCCTTTCAAAGCTCTTATGCTGAAAGTAATCATCACCAACAGACAAAGCCTCATCGACTATTAATACGTCAGGGCGGATAGCAGTCGCCACGCTAAATGCCAAACGCATCTGCATACCGCTCGAATAGACCCGAACAGGGCTATCAAGATAGTCCCCAATTTCAGCAAAATCTTCTATTTGCGGCATCAGCTTGCTAATGTCATCAGCATGCAGCCCCATCAACTGCCCCGCCATATATACATTCTGACGGCCGGTGAAATCGGGATGAAAACCCATACCCAGCTCCAGCAATGCGGCTACACGTCCAGAAATATGGATATTACCTCTTGTGGGCTGACTAGTGCCGGTGATCATTTTTAACAATGTGCTCTTACCAGCGCCATTGATGCCTATAATACCCACAGCCTCACCAGGATTAACGGTAAAATTGATATCTTTTAATACCCATTTCAATTGATGCCTGGCGGCATTTCCAGGGAAAAACCACTCGGCCAGACGTGCCCAGCGGTTAGGATATTGTTTAAAAGCTTTTCCAATATTACTTACACTAATAGTACTCATTAAAGTTCGTCCACCATTTCTGCTGCACGCTTTTGGAATAGTCGCATTCCCAGAAAACACAGCAACAAACCTATTATTGTCGCAGGTAATATGCCATACCAATCAGGCCACTCACCTTTAACCAATACAGTTTGGCAAGCCATCACAATACCAGCCATAGGATTATATGACACGTATCCTTGTAAGTTATCTGGTAAAATCGTCGGAGAGTAAACAATAGGCGTTAGCCAGAACCAAAATAGCAAAAATATTCCAAAAAACTGACCTATATCACTGAAGAATACGTTTAGCACACCAATCGTCATTCCCAAGCCGATGGCAAAGATAATTAACACAAAGATGACTGGGATAATTGATAATATCACCATCCCTGGGAAGTACCCGCTAACCAAAAGGAAAATACAGAAAATAGCTGCTACAATTAAAAAGTTAAGAACTGCACTACCAACAATTATTGCTGGAATACAGATTCGTGGGAAATTTATTTTTTTCAGTAGGTTCCCGTTATCAACAAACATGACCTGAGAACGAGAAATTATTTCAGCGAATAAACCCCAACTTAATATTCCCGCACATAGATAAATACTATAAGCGAATGAGTGGTCAACACCAGGTAGTTTTGCTCGCATGACCTGTGAGAAGATGACTGTATAAATCACAATCATTGCTAATGGATTAAGAACATTCCATACAGCCCCTAACAACGAGTTTCTATATTTAGTTTGAAACTCTCGCTTAATACTACCTAAAATAAAACTGCGATAACGCCACAGTCCCTTAATCATATTAAACATTATTTATGGATTCCTATAATGATATTTTCTATCTCTTTCAATTGTTTATCGACAATATCTTTCTCATTCCTAGCTCAATATTCAGCCTTAACAGCGCTTCAGTGTTAGAACAATCGTTGTTAATGCGCCATTTAATAAAAAACCGCATAGAGATGCCGTTTGCTCTATCATCGATAATAGCCGTTTTACATTCTATGTGTTAAATTTCAACGATTACTTTCTCAACATTCGCAACCTGATAATTTACTTCACTACTACATGAGAATTCGCTCATGCGTTTGATGACCAGCGCCATCAACTTCAGGGAATCTTGCGTGCGCTATTTGTAAAATATGAATGTGTATAAAACATATCAACGATAATGAAATTATTATATTCCATACAGCAGCCAAAAAACAGTTTTGATATTTTTTAGATTCCCTTTCAATATTACCTGAAATAATTACGCGATAATATATTTTTGCTTTGTCAAATTCATCACGAACAGTTTATTTACCTTCGATAATTTTCGTGATTTCGTCTACAACTGTTGTTAACTGTGCAGGATTGCCAGCCGACTCAACATTAAGCCTTAATAAGGGCTCTGTGTTAGAAGTCCTTACATTTAATCTCCAACTACCTGTATCAATGCTTAACCCATCAGTCCTGTCAACAATACCTGCCAGACCTTCATATTTACGTAAAATATCAGTAATGATACTATGCGTATTCTGAACCTTGAAGTTAATCTCCCCGCTACACGGGAACGCCTGCATCCTTTCGCCAATCATTTCTGACAGCGTTTTTCCCTTCACCGCCAACAGCTCAGCGACCAATAACCACGGAATCATTCCACTGTCACAGTAGGCAAAGTCACGGAAATAGTGATGCGCGCTCATCTCACCACCATAGACTGCATCTTCCTGACGCATGCGTTCTTTAATGAAAGCGTGTCCGGTTTTCGACATGACTGGTATGCCGCCCGCTTTGGTCACGACATCGATGGTATTCCATGTCAGGCGGGGATCATGAATGATTTTTGCACCCGGTTCTTTTTGCAGAAAGGCTTCTGCCAGCAGGCCGACAATGTAATAGCCTTCGATGAACTGCGCATGCTCATCGAACAGGAAGCAACGGTCAAAATCGCCGTCAAAGGCGATCCCCATATCTGCCTGACTCGCTTTCACTGCTTCTGAGGTATCTTTACGGCATTCCGGCAACAGGGGATTAGGAATACCGTTCGGGAAATGACTGTCAGCCTGATGATGTACTTTTATAAACTCGACCGGCGCGCCTCCCTGCTGGAAACGCTTTTCAATTTCATCGATCACATGGCCTGCTGCGCCATTGCCTGAGTTGATGACCAGTTTCATCGGCTGCGTGAAATTTCGTAGATTGATATACCCCATCAGATGATCGATATACGCTTCCATCACAGAAATTTGCTGATAGCTGCCACGTTTAGCTGCTTCAACGGCCGCAAAATTATTCTCTTCTGCTAAACGCTGTACGTCACGCAGACCGGTATCGCCGCTAATAGGTTTTGCGTTTTCTTTTACCAGTTTCATGCCGTTATAGTTCATCGGGTTATGGCTGGCGGTGACTTCGATGCCGCCATCAATACCGAGATGAAAGGTAGCAAAATAAATTTCTTCGGTACCGCTTAAACCAATATCCAGCACATCAGTACCCGCATCCCGTAGCCCATTTGCAAGGGCCATTTTCAGCGATTCGCTTGTTAGACGAACATCTCCGCCCACTACGATTGTTTTAGGTTTTAAAAATTCGCCATAAGCTCGCCCAATACGGTAAGCAATATCTTCATTGAGTTCAGAGCCTAATTCACCGCGAATATCATATGCTTTAAAGCAAGTTAATGATGACATATCAATAAATCCTTAAAATTAGCAACGACCGTACTGGTCGATAATACGAATAATATCGTCATCACCTAAATAAGAGCCTGACTGAATTTCTAATAATTCGAGTGGGATTTTTCCAGGATTTTCCAGGCGATGGTGCGACCCAATAGGAATAA
>JAEWEJ010000025.1 GCA_023389455.1 Actinomycetes bacterium
CAGACGAGGATCAGCGCGCGCATCTCCGCCAGCGCGTCGAGCGAGCCGGCCCGCGCGGTGGCCAGCGCCGCGCGGTCGCGCGCCTCGTCGGGGGGTGCGGCCAACGCCGCCTCGGCGTGGATCGCGACGGCCGACAGGTGTCCGGCGACCACGTCGTGCAGGTCGCGGGCCATGCGGGCACGTTCCTCCTGCACGGCGCGCTCCCGGTCGAGCGCGGCGATGCGGGCGACGTCGTCGGCGTGCGCCCGGGCCAGGTCCGCGCGGGCCCGCTCGGCGTCGGCGCGACGCGACTGCTCGGCCGTCAGCTCCTGCGAGCGACGCACGTCGGAGCCCCACCACCACGGCGGCAGCAGCAGCGACCCGGCGACGAGCGTCAGCTGCACCACGTCGCGCGCCGACGCGCCGAGCGCCACCGTGGCGACCAGCACCGCGAGGACCAGGGACACCAGCACGCCCAGCACGACCGCCCGCGCCCGTTGGCCGGCGGCCCGCGCCACCGTGAACAGCGCGTCGAACAGCACGAGGTACATGCCCAGGCTGCCGCCGAGCAGCACGTCGGCCACCACGAGCAGCGTGACCGCGACCAGGACCAGCACCGGCCGTCGGCGCTTGGCCAGCAGCGCCGACGTCCCCAGCAGCAGGATCGCGACCTGCCACGGGGTCGTCCCGCCGGGGGCCGCGACGACCGGCCGGTCCGTCCCGAGCATCTTCACGTCGAGCGCCAGCAGCGCCAGTCCCGCCAGCAGGATCGTCAGCGAGTACGCCCGGTCCGCCGCGGGGCCGCGGGGCGGCGTGCGGAGCCACCGCGCGAGCACGGCGAGGCGGCGGGGCGTGACCATGCGCCCATCCCAGCACGTCCCCGACCTGCGGATCTCCTCCGAACGGACGAGGCGGCCCGAGCGGGTCGGTCCGAACGCCGGACGCGGGGGGACGGGCCCGCGCGGCACGGTCGGTGCATGGAGATCGTCGAGTGGGTCCGCGACCACCCCGTCGCCGCGCTGGTGATCGCGTGCGAGGTCGCGTTCTGGGTGTTCCTCGCCGCGGCGGTCGTCGCGCGGTACGTCCTGCGGCGCCGGCGGCTGTCGACCGTGCTGCTGCTGTGCGAGCCCGTCATCGAGGTGGTCCTGCTCGTCGCCACGGTCGTCGACCTGCTGCGCGGGGCCGAGGCGACGTGGACGCACGGGCTCGCGGCGCTCTACCTCGGGTTCACCGTGGCGTTCGGCCGGTACACGGTGCAGAAGGTCGACGGCTGGGTGGCGTGGCGGTTCTTCGACGGACCGCGCCCGCCGCGGGTCCCGTCGGGCGGCCGCGCCAAGGTCGTCCACGAGTGGCGGATGTGGCTCCGGGTGCTGCTCGCGTGGGTCGTCTCCGTCGCGATCCTCGGCGTCCTGCTGCTCATCGCCGCCGACGACGCCGCGCAGCGCGAGGTGCTGCTGGGCTGGGCCGGCCGCGCGACGCTGGTCCTGGTCATCTGGTTCGTCACGGGGCCGGTGTGGCAGCTGTTCGCCGACGCCGGGGGCGGGGACGACGAGGAGCCCGTGCCGTCGGGTGCCGGGGAGGCGGACGGGCGCGCGTCCTGACGTCCGGTCGGTCCCGGGTGGTCGCCGTGTGCCAGGTGCGCGGAAGGGTTCGCGGGTGCGCACGGTTGCGGTCCACGAACGCACGCCCGGTCCACCGCAGGAGGAACCCATGTCCGTCGTCGTCACCGGAGCCACCGGGCCGTTCGGCCGGCACGTCGTCGAGGGGCTGCTCGCCGCCGGCGTCACCGACGTCCTCGCCGGTGGCAGGCGCCTCGAGCGTGCGGCCGACCTCGCCGAGCGGGGGGCCCGGGTCGTCGAGCTCGACTACGACCGCCCCGAGACCCTGGCGCCGGCGCTCGCGGGCACCGACACCGTCCTGCTCGTCTCCGGCTCCGAGGTGGGCCGGCGGGTGGCCCAGCACGGCGCGGTGATCGACGCCGCGACGGCGGCCGGCGTCCGGCGCATCGTCTACACGTCCGCCCCGCACGCGGACACCACCGACCTCGTCCTGGCACCGGAGCACAAGGCCACCGAGGCGCTGCTGGCGGCGTCCGGGCTGGTGACGACCGTGCTGCGGAACAACTGGTACACCGAGAACTACGTGCAGCAGCTGCGGCAGGCGGCCGCCACCGGGCAGATCGTCGGGGCCGTCGGGACGGGACGCGTGGCGTCGGCGACCCGGGCCGACCTCGCCGCCGGGGCGGTCGCGGTGCTCACCTCCGACGCGTACGACGGCCGGGTCCTCGAGCTCACCGGTGACACCGCCTGGACGTACGACGAGCTCGCGGCGGCCGCGTCGCAGGTGCTCGGCCGGCCGGTGACCTACCGCGACGTCACCCCCGACGAGCTGCGCGCCGCGCTCGCGGCGGCGGGCCTGGACGAGGGCACCGCCGGGTTCGTCGTCGCCCTCGACCGGAACATCGCCGCCGGCGCCCTCGCCGACGCCACCGACACGCTGCGCACGCTGCTCGGGCGCCCGACCACCCCGCTGGTCGACGGACTGGCCGCGGCCTGGGCGGCCACGGCCTGACGCGGCACGGGCTTGACGCGGCCCGGGCC
>JAEWEJ010000039.1 GCA_023389455.1 Actinomycetes bacterium
GCCTCGTTGATGCCGGTGTGCATGATCTGCCCGGCCTCGGACTCCTTGTAGCTCAGCATGAGCTCGCGGTCCACGGCCATGTAGTTCTGGCCGTTGGTGTTGAAGATCTTCGCGCTCGGGAAGATCGAGTCCAGGCCGAACGTGCGGGCCTCGTCGGGGATGATCGGCACCAGGCGGTGGCCGAACTCCTTGTCCTTGACCAGGTCCTTGAACAGGCGCACGAGCGCCATCGTCGTGGCGACCTCCTGCGTTCCCGAGCCCTTGGCCAGGATCTCGTACGTCTTGTCGCCCGGCAGCGTGAGCTTGGTGTGCGCGCTGCGCCGCTCGGGGACGAACCCGCCGAGCTGACGCCGCCGCTCGAGCATGTACTTGATCGCCTCGTCCTCCGGCCCCGGGTTGTAGTACGGGGGAAGGTACGGGTTCTCCTCGAGCTGCTCGTCCGTGATCGGGATGTGCAGCGAGTCGCGCAGGGTCTTGAGCTCCTCGACCTTGAGCTTCTTCATCTGGTGGGTCGCGTTGCGGCCGGCGAAGCCCGACCCCAGCCCGTAGCCCTTGATGGTGTGGGCGAGGATCACGGTCGGCTGACCGGTGTGCTCGCGCGCCGACTTGTACGCCGCGTAGAGCTTGCGGTAGTCGTGCCCGCCGCGCTTGAGGGCCCAGATCTCGTCGTCCGTCATCTTCTCGACGAGCGCCTTGGTGCGCGGGTCGCGACCGAAGAAGTGCTCGCGGATGAACGCCCCGCTCTCGGCGCGGTACGTCTGGAAGTCGCCGTCGGGCGTGGTGTTCATCAGGTGGACGAGGGCGCGGTCCTTGTCGGCGTTGAGCAGGACGTCCCACTCGCGGCCCCAGATCACCTTGATGACGTTCCAGCCGGCGCCGCGGAACTGCGCCTCGAGCTCCTGGATGATCTTGCCGTTGCCGCGCACCGGGCCGTCGAGCCGCCGCAGGTTGCAGTTGACGACGAACGTGAGGTTGTCCAGGCCCTGCTGGGCGGCGTGCTGGAGCATGCCGCGGGACTCCGGCTCGTCCATCTCGCCGTCGCCGAGGAACGCCCAGACGTCCTGCTGGCTGGTGTCCTTGATGCCGCGGTTGTGCAGGTACTTGTTCGTCCACGCCTGGTAGATCGCGGACGCCGGGCCCAGGCCCATCGACACCGTCGGGAACTCCCACAGCTCGGGCGCGAGGCGCGGGTGCGGGTAGGACGGCAGGCCGCCGCCCGGGTGCGACAGCTCCTGGCGGAAGCCGTCGAGCTGGTGCTCGGACAGGCGGCCCTCGAGGAACCCGCGGGCGTAGACGCCGGGGGAGGCGTGGCCCTGGAAGTAGACCTGGTCGCCGCCGCCCGGGTGGTCCTTGCCGCGGAAGAAGTGGTTGAGGCCCACCTCGGTCAGCGTCGCGACGGACGCGTACGAGGAGATGTGCCCGCCCACGGCGACGCCGGGGCGCTGCGCGCGCGTCACCATGACGGCCGCGTTCCAGCGGATCCACGAGCGGTAGCGCCGCTCGATGACCTCGTCGCCGGGGAAGTACGGCTCGTTGTGCACCGCGATGGTGTTGACGTACGGCGTGTTGAGCGACGCGGGGATCGCCACGTTGCGCTCGCGTGCGTGCCGCAGCATGCTCATCAGCACGTAGCGGGCCCGCGGGCCGCCCTTCTCCTCGATCAGCCCGTCGAGGGACTCGACCCACTCACCGGTCTCCTCCGGGTCGATGTCGGGGACCTGGCTGAGCAGGCCGCCGATCAGGGGGCCCGTCTCGTCGATGGAAGCCACCGGTGCTCCTTCGCGTCTCGTGCGTGCCCGGCGCCTGGTGGCACCACGGAACGCTGCGTTGCCTGCATCCGTGCCGCCGCGTCGTGCGCGGGGTGCGGTTGCGGGTAGTCGGTCCATTCTCGGTCCGTCGACCCCCGAAAGTCACACCGTGGGGCTCCTGGAGGGGCGTGACGTCCGTGACACGCCCGGACGGACCGCCTCTTGCCAGGGCCCGGTGGTCTGCGGTGGGCTAACGTGTGCCGACATCGACAGGTGGGTCCGCGGTCAGTGCGGCGCACCGGGGGAGAAGGGAACCGGCCGACGTGTCATCCACCGCGGACGACTCCGCGACGCAGGCTGTCGCTCGGCTCGGCTTCATTGCCGGGCAGGTGATCCAGGAGCTGGGTTACGACGACGACGTCGACGACGACATCCGTGCGGGGCTCGAGGCCCTCACCGGGACCGAGCTCGTCGACGAGGACTTCGACGACGTCACGGACGGTGCCGTCATCTGGTTCCGCCAGGAGGACGGTGACCTCACCGACGCCCTGGTGGACGCGATGACCGTGCTCGACGACAGCGGTCCCATCTGGGTCTTCACGCCCAAGGCGGGACGCCCGGGCCACGTGTCGCACTCGGACATCGAGGAGGCCGCGACCACGTCCGGCCTGCACGCGATGACGACGTTCGCGATCGGCCCCGACTGGTCGGCCACGCGCCTGGCCACGCGCGGCCGCGGCAAGTGAGCACGCCGGGCGTCCCGACCGTCGGGACGCCCGCACCTGACCTGACCCTGCCCGACACGCACGGCACGCCCGTGACGCTGTCGGAGCTGCGGGGCGGTCCGGTCGCGGTGGTGTTCTTCCCGTTCGCGTTCTCGGGCATCTGCACCGGTGAGCTGTGCGAGCTGCGGGACAACATCGCGGCGTTCGACGAGGTCGGCGTGCGGCTGCTCGCCGTCTCCTGCGACCCCATGTTCACCCTGCGCGCCTGGTCCGAGCAGGAGGGCTGCACGTTCGACCTGCTGTCGGACTTCTGGCCGCACGGGGCCGCGGCGCGCGCCTACGGCGTGTTCGACGAGGCCACCGGGCACGCGCTGCGCGGGTCGTTCCTCGTCGACGCCGACGGGGTGCTGCGCTGGAGCGTCGTGCACCCGCGGGGGCGGGCGCGCCCGCTGGCCGCGTACCGCGACGCGCTGGCGGCGCTCGCACGCTGACGTCCGTCCCGCGACGACGACGTCCGGATCCGCGCCGTGCCGACGCCTCGGGTGCCGTCGGCGGGTGTGGGTGGGCCCGGCCGGTCTCGAACCGGCGACCTCCGCGGTGTAAGCGCGGCGCTCTGACCAACTGAGCTACAGGCCCCTGCGGTCGGTCAGCCTACCGGCGCCCCCGGGTCGCGCCCGACGTGACCGTGCCGGTGCGCTGCGGGCGCCCGGCGCGGGTCGCGCCGTAGGCTCGGCGTCGTGCGAGCCACCGTCATCCACGGCCCCCGCGACGTGCGCGTCGAGCAGGTGCCGGACCCTGTGATCCACCGTCCCACCGACGCCGTCGTGCGCGTCGTCGCCACCTGTGTGTGCGGGTCGGACCTGTGGGCGTACCGCGGCGTGCGGTCCACGAGCGAGCCGCACCGCATCGGCCACGAGTTCGTCGGCGTCGTCGAGGAGGTCGGGGCCGACGTGCGCCGGGTCCGGGTCGGCGACTTCGTCGTCGCCCCCTTCTCGATCTGCGACAACACGTGCGTGCACTGCCGCAACGGCGTGCACACGTCGTGCGAGCAGGTCGCGTGGTGGGGGTCGCCGGACCACGAGGGCGTGCCCAGCGACGCGGCGCAGGGCGAGTACGTGCGCGTCCCGCTGGCCGACGGGACCCTGGTCGTCACCCCCGAGCACCCGGACGCCGCGCTGCTGCCGCACGTCCTGACGCTCACGGACGTCCTCGGCACCGGGCACCACGCGGCCCTGTCCGCGGGCGTGCACGCCGGCTCGACCGTCGCGGTCGTCGGGGACGGCGCCGTGGGGCTGTGCGGGATCATCGCGGCGCGCCGCCTCGGTGCCGAGCGCATCGTCGCGATGTCGCGCAACCCGGTGCGCCAGGCGCTCGCCCGCCGGTTCGGTGCGACCGACGTCGTCGTGGAGCGGGGCGACGAGGGTGCGGCCGCCGTGCTGGACCTGCTCGGCGGCGTCGGGCCGGACGGGGTGCTGGAGTGCGTCGGCACCAAGGAGTCGATGGCCCAGGCGCTGGCCACCGTGCGGCCCGGTGGGCGCGTCGGGTTCGTCGGTGTGCCCGCGGGCGGGCCCGAGCTGTCGGTCCAGACGATGTTCAACGGGAACAAGGGCGTGGTCGGGGGCGTGGCCCCCGTGCGCGGGTACATCGACGGGCTGCTGCCCGACGTGTGGGCCGGGACCATCGAGCCCGGGCTGGTCTTCGACGGCACGTTCGCCCTGGACGACGTCGCCGACGCCTACCGCGCGATGGACGAGCGCACCGTGACGAAGGCGCTGGTGCTGCCGTGAGCGCGACGCTCGCGGACGTCGTCGCCGCGCTCGACCGTCGCTACCCGCCGCGGACCGCCGAGCAGTGGGACAGGGTCGGGCTCGCCGCCGGTGACCCCGAGGCGCCCGTGCGTCGCGTGCTGTTCGCGGTCGACCCCGTGGCCGTCGTCGTCGACGAGGCGCTCGCGTGGGACGCGGACCTGCTGGTGACGCACCACCCGCTGCTGCTGCGGCCGGTGCACTCGATGGCGGCGACCACCTTCAAGGGCGCCCTGCTGCACCGCCTGGTGCGTGCGGGGTGCGGCCTGTACACCGCGCACACCAACGCGGACGCGGCGCACGGCGGGGTCGCCGAGGCGCTGGCCGACGCCATCGGGCTGCAGGACACCGTGCCGCTCGTGGCCGCCGACGCGCCCGCGCTCGACAAGCACGTCGTCATGGTCCCCGCCGAGGTCGCGGACACGCTGGTCGACGCGCTCGCCCGCGCGGGCGCCGGTCAGGTGGGTGCCTACGAGCGCTGCGCGTGGAGCACCACCGGAGAGGGCACGTTCACCCCGCTGGCCGGGGCGGCCCCGGCCGTCGGGGAGGTCGGCCGCCGCGAGACCGTGGTGGAGGCCCGCGTGGAGATGGTCGCGCCGCGGCACCTGCGCGCACGCGTGGTCGCGGCGATGCGCGCCGCGCACCCGTACGAGGAGCCGGCGTTCGACGTCCTGGAGCTCGCGGGGCTGCCCGGTGACACCGGGCTCGGGCGGGTCGGGACGCTGGCCGCACCGGTGGCACTGCGCGACTTCGCCGCCGCGGTCGCCCGCGCCGTGCCCGCCACCGTCCAGGGTGTCCGGTTCGCCGGCGACCCGCACATGCCGGTCCGGCGGGTCGCGGTGCTCGGCGGGTCCGGCGACTCGCTGTTCGACGAGGTGCGCGCCGCCGACGTCGACGTGTACGTCACGGCGGACCTGCGGCACCACCCCGCGTCGGAGCAGCAGGAGCGGGCCGCGTTCGACGCCGCCGGTGGGCCGCCGCGGCCCGCGCTCGTCGACCTCGCGCACTCGTCGTCGGAGTGGCTGTGGCTGCCGCGGGCCGCGGACGGGCTGCGGGCCGACCTGGCGGCCCGGGGCACTACGGTGGAGACCCGCGTCAGCACCCGACGCACCGACCCGTGGACGGGTCACGTGCCACAGACGCCCCAGCCGGAAGGAACCCCGTGACGAGCGCCCCCGTTGCCGACCAGCGCCGACTCCTCGACGTCCAGGAGCTCGACACCCGCCTCGCGCAGCTCGCCCACAAGCGACGCAGCCTGCCCGCGCTGGCCCGACTCGTCGAGCTCGACTCCCGGCTGGCCGACCTGGACAACGCCCTCGTGACGTCGCGCACGGCGGCCTCCGACCTGCGGACCGCGGTCGCCAAGGCCGAGGCCGACGTGGCGCAGGTCCGCAGCCGGGCCGTGCGCGACCAGCAGCGTCTCGACGGCGGGCAGGTGGGTGCCAAGGACGCGCAGGCGCTGACCAGCGAGCTCGCGAGCCTCGCGGCGCGCCAGTCGCACCTGGAGGACGTGGAGCTCGAGGTCATGGAGCGGCTCGAGGCGCACGAGGCCGTGCTGCGGGACCTGGAGCAGGCGCACGACGCGCTGGTCGCAGACCGTGACCGGGTCGTCGCGGAGCGGGACGCCGGGTACGCCGAGATCGACGCCGAGGCGGACCGGGTCCGTGCGGAGCGGGACCGCGCGGCCGACGGTCTGGACGGCGCCCTCGTCGCGCTGTACGAGCGCCTGCGCGGGCAGCTGGGCGGCAGCGGCGCCGCGGCGCTGCGCGGCAACCGGTGCGAGGGGTGCCGGCTCGAGCTCAACCCGCTGGACCTCGAGGCGATCCGCGCGCGTCCGGTGGACGCGGTCGTGCGGTGCGAGGAGTGCGGGCGCATCCTCGTGCGGCTCACCGACTCCTGAGCCGGCACGCGGGTGCGGCGGGCTGGACCCGCCGCCGCGGACGGCGAAGACTGCACGGGTGACCAGCGCACCGCCGCCCGAGGCCCGCCCCGCCGACGCCCGTCTCACCGACGTCACCGGCGAGGGCTCCTCGCCGGCCGACCCGCTCGCCGTGACGTCGGCCGATCCCGCGGGCGCGGGTACCCCGGTCGCACCGCGGCGAGGGAGACGGGCCGCACGGCCGTCCGGCAGCGTCCCACGGTTCGACGACGACGAGCCCACGACCGTGGTGCTGGTGCGCCACGGCCAGACCACCATGACGGTGTCGCGCGGCTACTCGGGCTCCTCGGAGCCCGGCCCGTCCCTGGACGAGCGCGGCCGTCAGCAGGCGGCCGCCGCCGCGGCGCTCGTGCACCGGGTGGGGCGCGACCTGTGGGGCGACATCGACTACCCCTCCGAGATCGTGGCGTCGCCGATGGTCCGCACGCAGGAGACCGCGGCGGTCGTCGCGGACCGTCTGGGCCTGGCCGTCCGGACCGAGGAGGCGTTCCGGGAGGCGCACTTCGGCCACTGGCAGGGCCTGACGTCCGAGCAGATCGAGGAGCAGTGGCCGGGCCTGCTGGAGCCGTGGCACACGACCGGGCGGGTGCGCCCGCCGGGTGGCGGCGAGTCCATCGAGGACGTCGGCGTGCGGCTGCGGGCGGGGCTGGACGCGCTGCGCGCCGGCGGGAGCCGCACCGTCGTCGTCGTGTCCCACGCCGTGGCGATCCGCGCGGCGCTCGGGGTCACGCTGGGCGCCGACCCCGGGACGTGGAGCCAGCTGCGCGTCGCGCCGGCGTCCGTGAGCATCATCCGGCTGTTCGGCGACCGCCGTGACGAGATCGCCGTCGCCGGCGCGCCCAGCGAGGGCTGGTGACGCGACACGTCGTGCGTGCGGCGCGCACGCGCGTCAGGTGACGACGAGTGAGAGCGTGCGGGCCCCACGTCGTGGCACGGGGCCCAGCTCGACGGCGTGCAGCGCGTCCCCGACCAGGGCGCTCGCGGCGTGCGCGAGCTCGTCGGCGTCCCGCGGGTCACGACCGCGGCGCGTGACCAGGTGCCGGGTCAGCACGCCGCGCGTGTGCTTGGCGTGGTGGGAGACGACCGAGCGGCGGCCGTCGACCTCGCGCAGCACGCGGACGTCGACCCACGCGGCGCTCGCCGGTGGGGTCCACGCGGCGCGGTAGGTCGCGGAGCGGCAGTCGACGACGAGCTCGCCCTCGGCGGCGTCACCGAGCTCGACCCCGAGGGGGCCGCGCCACGCGGCCGCCAGGGGCCCGATGCCGGGCAGGTCGGTGCCCATCGACAGCCGGTACGCCGGCACGGCGTCGTCGACCGTCAGGACGCCCCACAGGGCTGACACGACGCGCACGGCGGCGACCGCCCGGGTCCGTGCGGCGGGGGTCAGCGCGTCGAGCCCGGCCGCGCCGTACAGCACGCCGGTGTAGACCCGCGACGCCCGGGCCGCGGGGGCCGCACGCAGCGTGACGTTGCGCGCGACCTCGTCGGCGAGCCCGGGGGACACGCCCAGCACGCCGCACGCGTCGGGCCGGCCGCTGACCGCCACGAGCGCGTCGAGGACCTTCTCCCGCGCGGGCGTCAGGCCGGGGTGGGACAGCGCCGCGAGGTCCAGCGGGGGAGCGGTCGGCGGTGCGGGCGTCTTGCCCTCCGAGGGCGGCAGCAGCACGAGCACCGCACGAGGGTACGTTGACCGTCCCGCAGTCCCCGAGTCCCGAGGGTGTGAGATGGCACAGGTCAAGGTGTACGGCCGGCGCTCGGTGTGGGGGGAGCGGCGGCGCGAGGTCTCCGACGCCGTCCACGGCGCGCTCGTCGGCGCGTGGGGGCTGCCCGCGGACAAGCGGTTCCACCGGTTCCTGCTGCTCGACGACGACGACCTCGTCGCCCCGCGGTCACCGGAGTACCTGGTGGTCGAGGTGGTCTGCTTCACGGGTCGCAGCCCGGCAGCCGTGCGGGCGCTGGTCGCCGCGTTCTTCGACGACGTCGCGCCCGCGCTGGGCCTGGCGCCCGACGACCTGGAGGTCGTCGTCCTGGAGAGCCCGCCCACGCACTGGGGCATCCGCGGCGTGTCCGGCGACGAGCTGACGCTGCCGTACCGCGTGGACGTGTGACGCGGGTAGGCTGGCCGCGCGGATGAGTCAGCCAGGCGGCCGCGTCAGGACCCTCGGGTCCTGCCGAGGAACGTCCGGGCTCCGTAGGGCAGGGTGGTGGGTAACACCCACCCGGGGTGACCCGCGGGACAGTGCCACAGAGAACAGACCGCCACGACGGACCGGCTCGCCGGGACGACGGGGTAAGGGTGAAACGGTGGTGCAAGAGACCACCAGCGCACCGGGCGACCGGTGCGGCTAGGCAAACCCCACCCGGAGCAAGGCCAGACAGGGAGCGTTCGAGGGTTGCCCGCCCGAGCTCCCGGGTAGGCCGCTGGAGGCGTGCGGCAACGTACGTCGTAGATGGATGGCCGCCACCCGCGCGGGGGTG
>JAEWEJ010000074.1 GCA_023389455.1 Actinomycetes bacterium
GCCCGGCCCGCACCGCCCGCCCGCCAAGGTGCCGGTGGCCGTGGGCAGCGGCGGGGCGGTCGCCACGGTCGACCCCGACGCGACCCGCATCGGCCTGGACGTGCTGCGGCGCGGCGGCAACGCGATCGACGCCGCGGTCGCCGCCGCGGCGACGCTCGGCGTGACCGAGCCGTACTCGGCCGGCATCGGGGGCGGAGGGTTCTTCCTCGTCCACGACGCCGCGACGGGCACGATCCAGACGATCGACGGCCGCGAGACCGCACCGGCCGCCATGGGCCCTGACGCGTTCGTCGAGGACGGCGCCGCGATCCCGTTCGACGACGCCGTCACGTCGGGCCTGTCCGTCGGGGTCCCGGGGACGCCGGCGACCTGGCAGACCGCGCTCGACACGTGGGGCACCCTCAGCCTGCGCGACGCGCTGGCCGGTGCCACGCGGGTGGCCGAGAAGGGGTTCGTCGTCGACCGGACGTTCGTCGACCAGACCGCGGCGAACGCCGAGCGGTTCGCCGCCTTCCCGTCGACGGCCGCGCTCTACCTGCCCGGGGGCGCCCCGCCGCGCGTGGGGTCGGTGCTGCGCAACCCCGACCTGGCCCGCACCTACCGGCTGCTCGCGCGCGACGGGGTCGACGCGCTGTACACCGGGCCGCTGGCGCAGGAGGTCGTCGACACGGTGCAGGCACCGCCGGTGGCCCCGGGCAGCACGCGCGTCGTGCGGCCGGGACTGCTGGAGACGTCCGACCTCGCCGCGTACGACGTGGTGCGGCGCGACCCGACGCACGTCACGTACCGCGGGCTCGACGTCTACGGCATGGCACCGCCCTCGTCCGGCGGGTCGACCGTGGGTGAGGCGCTGAACATCCTCGAGACCGTGGACCTCGGCGCCCTCGACGACACCCAGGCGCTGCACCGGTACATCGAGGCGTCGTCGCTCGCGTTCGCCGACCGCAACCGGTACGTGGGCGACCCGGCGTTCGTCGACGTCCCGCTGGACGAGCTGCTGTCCGACGGGTTCGCCGCCGAGCGCGCCTGCCTGATCGACCCGACGGCCGCGCTGCCCAAGCCCATCGCGCCGGGCGTCCCCGACGGGACCGACGACGGCTGCGGCGACGGCGCCGACCCGGGCGTCGAGTCGCCGGAGGGGACCTCGACCACGCACCTGACCACGGCCGACCGCTGGGGCAACGTCGTCGCGTACACCCTGACCATCGAGTCCACCGGGGGCAACGGGATCGTGGTGCCCGGACGCGGGTTCCTGCTCAACAACGAGCTCACGGACTTCACCTTCGTCGACACGCAGGGTGGATCCGACCCGAACCTGCCCGCCCCGGGCAAGCGCCCGCGGTCGTCCATGGCGCCGACGATCGTCCTGCGGGACGGGCAGCCGTTCCTCGCGCTCGGCTCCCCCGGCGGCGCGACCATCATCACCACGGTGCTGCAGACGCTGGTCAACCGGATCGACCTGGGCCTGTCGCTCGACGAGGCCGTGGCCGCGCCGCGCGCGACACCCCGCAACGGGACGTCGATCCAGGCCGAGCCGGCGTTCCCGCGCACGGGCCTGGTGACGCTGGGGCACACGTTCACCGACACCCCGGAGATCGGGGCGGCCACCGCCATCGAGCTCCTCGACCGCGGCAGGCTGCTGGCCGTCGCGGAGCCCGTGCGGCGCGGGGGCGGCAGCGCGGGGGTGGTGCGACCGCGCGGCTGAGCCCACGGGCGGCCCGTCGGGCCGCGAGGTGTGACGAGGCGCGTGCCGCGGCGCACACGTCCCGTAGCCGCCGTGGGACCTTCTGACCACCGAGGGCCGCGTCGGACGGCGCACGGTGGTGGGATGTTTCGTCAGTCCCCCCACCTGCGACCGCGCACCGTCCGTCACGACCCCGCGTCCGGCACGCTGACGGTCCGCCTCACGTCCGCCTCGGGGAGCAGCTGGGCCGACTACGAGTACCGCGACGTCCCGGTCCACGTCGCGCACCGGGTCACGACCGCGGGCGTCCGGTTGCGCGCGGCGCTGCTCGAGCACGTCGTCGACCGCTACGCCGTGCGCCGCTGCGGGACCCCGCGGTGGGTGGAGCCCGCGCCCGGCGCCCTCGACTGAGAGCTCGCACCGCGACACCGTGAAGGGGTGTCGCCGGGTCCCGGGAGCACCCCGTCACGAACGGCGGGGAGACGCGTTCGGGCGCTGACCGGCGCCAGGACCGGGCCGCGGGCCGGGTGACGCAGTCCGCGGGCACCCGGCAGCACGCCTGGCCGGGCGTGTACGTCGAGGGACGGTTCCGCGGCACGGGCGTCGGGATCGTCCTGGACGACGCCACGGGCGACTACGACGTCGCGGTCGACGGTCGCACGGTGGCCACGCTTCCTCGGCACCGGCACCCCGCCCGCAGCAGGCGAGCTCCCCTGCACGACGTCGTGACGCACGGCCGTCACCGGCCCCGCACCGCGTGACGGGTTGCCGCCGGCTCCCGGCGACGACCCGTCACGAACCGCTGGGTGGCGCGATCAGGCGAACGCCTCCGGCACGGCCGCGCGGACCTTGGCGGGGGTGTCCTCCCAGCCCTCGACCGCGACGCACGGCACGCCGGTGGAGATGACCGGGTAGTCGTTGCCGCCCTCGTCGAGGCGGTCGCCGAAGAACACGGCCTGCGCGGGCTCCAGGCCCAGGCGCGCGAGCAGCCGGTTCACGCCGTAGGCCTTGTCGATGCCCTTGCGGGTGATGTCGACGGACGTCGAGCCGCCGGAACGCACCTCGAGGTCGGGCAGCTGCTCGGCGACGGCCGCACGCAGCCGCTCCTTCTTGGCACCGTCCGGGTCCCACGCCGCCTTGGCGTCGACGGGGGCCTCCTGGCCGAGGGCCGAGAACGTGACCTGGCTGCCGCGCAGCTCGATGCGGTCGCCCCAGGTGCTCTCCTCCCACAGCCCCAGCTCGCGCGCCGACCTCTCGACGGCGGCGGCGGCGCGGGCGGACTCGTCCTCGGTCAGCGGCTCGCTGTACACCTCGGACCACGTGGTGCCGTCGTGCACGAGGTACCGCGTGCCGCAGGTGGGCAGCACGTGCAGCCGGGCGAGGGCGGCGGTGTCGTCGATCGACGACAGCAGCTGGGCGTCGAACTGCTCGAAGCGGCCACCGGAGATGATGCCGACCTGCGCGACGCGCGTGAGCGCGACGATCATGTCGACGATCTGCGGGTGCACCTTGCTCTTCGACGGCGCGAGGGTGTCGTCGAGGTCGAAGAGCACGAGCTCGTAGGTCATCGGTCCTCCGGGGGTGCGGGCACCGCCCACCGACGTGGGCAGGGGCGCGAGCGGTCGCCGCGCGGTGCCGCAGGGCCGACCAGGGACGGCGGGGACGGTGACCCCGCAACCGGAACACGGTACCCGGTGGCCCGCAGGACCTGGGCCGGAATGCGCGTGATCTCACGGTTCGCCCTGCTCTACCGTCGGCCCATGACGCTGCGGCAGGGCACGGTCGTGACGATGGGCGGCGGGGGCTTCTCGATGCCCGACGTCGCGGACGCGGGTTCGCTCGACGAGCACCTCCTCGCCCTGGCGCGCACCGACACCCCCCGCGTGTGCTTCGTCGGCACCGCCAGCGGCGACGCGGCCGGGTACGTCGAGCGGTTCCTCGCCGCCTTCGAGGGGCGTGCGCGGACCTCCGTGCTCGCGCTGTTCGGCAACGGCCCCGAGGGGTCGATCCCGCTGGACCGCCTCGAGGACGTCCTCGACCAGGACGTCGTGTACGTCGGCGGCGGGTCCACCGCCAACCTGCTGGCCGTCTGGCGGCTGCACGGCCTGCCGGACCTGCTGTCGCAGGCCGCGAGCCGCGGCACCGTCCTGGCCGGGATCTCCGCCGGCATGAACTGCTGGTACGAGGCGTCGAGCACGGACTCGTTCGGCCCCTACGCACCGCTGCGCGACGGCCTCGGCCTGCTGCCGGGATCCGCGTGCCCGCACTACCGCGGGGAGCCGGGGCGACGGGAGTCGTACCTCGACTGGGTCGCCTCGGGCCGCCTGCCGGACGGGTACGCCGCGGACGACGGCGCCGCGCTGGTGTGGCGCGACGGCGTCCTCGTGGAGGCGGTCACGGAGCACGCGGGGGCGGAGGCGTTCCGCGTCGAACGCACGGCGCGGGGCGTCACCGAGGTGCCGCTGCCCACCCGGGTCCTCGGGACCTGACGGCGTCGAGCGCGCACACGTCCACCCGCACGGCCTCGTTGCCGGCGTCGCGGATGCCGAACACGCCGTACCAGGTGCCGAGCGTCACCGGGACGGTCGAGGTGGCGACCGACCCGTCGCCCGCCACACCGAAGGACCAGCAGGTGGCCACGTCCTCCGCGCACCCCGTCGTGCTGGTGCCCAGCGCGAACGCGTCACCCGCGGCACCGGCCCGGCTCACCGAGGTCGCGGCTCCCTCGGCGTCGACCCGCACGACGGCCGCGACCGAGAAGCTCCCCGTCGTGTCGACCACCGGGACGTCGCTCGCGGCCCCGCGGACGCTGCGGGCGTGCTTCGACGCACCATCCGCTCCGGCCTCAGGACCCGCACGCGGTCACGTCCCGGCACGTGCCCGGCCGACCGCGCCGGCCACGCCCGCACACCCCGCCGGCCACGGCCCCGGGGCGGTCTCAGTCCGCCGCGAGCCGCAGGTCGAACTCGACGAACCCGTCGTCCTCGACCTTCACGAAGCCGAGGTCGGGCGCCTGCACCCCGTAGTCCTCGAACGTGATCGGCACCGAGCCCACGACCTGCACCAGGTCCCCGGTCGCGGCGAGCCCGGCGTCCACGGTGACCTCCCGCGTGACGTCGCGGATCGTCAGGTCGCCCGTGAGCTGCGCGCTCGTCGCGTCCTGCGGCAGCTCGACCGGCTGGGTCAGCGTGAAGGTCGCCGTGGGGTAGCGCACCACCTGGATCGCCTGGTCCCGGAAGTACCCGTCGCGCGGCGGCTGGTCCGTGGCGATGCTCGCCATGTCGACCACGACCTCGGCGGCCGTCAGCGTCCCGTCCGCCACCGTGAGGGTCCCGGTCACCTGGTCGGTGCGCCCGGTGACGGTGACGTCCTGGCCGCGCAGCACCTCCTCCAGCCGGTACCCGGCGAAGGAGCCGTCCGTGACGGTCCACGTGCCGTCGGTCGCCTGCACCGGGTCACCGGTCGCGCCCGCCTCGAGCGTGGGTGCCGCGTCGGCGCGGCTGTTGCCCCAGTCGGCGTACAGCCCGGGGCCGACGACCACGGCCACCACCCCGAGCACGACCACGCCCGCGCCGACCCCTGCCCAGACCTTCGCCCGCTTGTCCATCACGCCCTGCCCTCTCGCCGCCGGATGTCCCGTCGTGGCCCCGCCACCTGGAGACGGGGCAGCGGGTCGACCAGTTCACCACGACCGCACGTCACGTCCGTACCACCCGCAGCGGACCCTCGTCGGGGGTGGGTGCCTCGAAGCCCGCGACGTAGGCGAGCGCGACGTCCGGCGGCACCCGGACGTCGTCGCCGTGCGGGTCCTGACGGTCCGCCAGGCGCTCCAGGATCGTGGCGACCGGTGTGTCGAGGTGGTGGACGACCGGCACGACGCCGTGCGGCGCGAGGAAGGCGCGGTACCGGTCCCGCGACGCCCGGGACCAGAACGACGTGTCGACCACCACCCGCCCACCGTCGGCCAGGACCTCGAGGAGCCGGCGCTGCAGCAGGGCGTGGACCTCGTCGGCCGCGGCCGCCTCCACCGGGTGACGGCGGTGACCCAGCTGCCACGCGGTCTCGTCGAAGGAGAGCCGGACGTAGCCCTGCTCCTCGAGGCGGCGCGCGTACGTGGACTTCCCCGCCCCCGCCGGGCCGCACGTGAGGACCACCCGGTCCGGCTCGGGCGCGCCGCCCCCGACGTGCGCGGGGCGCTGCATCAGCACCACCTCGAAACCCGGGCGGTCGGTGACGTCGACGGCCTCGAAGCCCCACGACCGGTACACCTCGTCGAGGTGCGGGTTGGACGCGCGGTGGTCGAGCCGCAACCACGTCACGCCGGCCGCGCGCGCCCGCTCGCCGACCCACTCGACGAGCGCCCGCCCCAGCCCGGTTCCCGACGCCCGCCGGGCGACCATGAGCCCGTGGACGTAGAGGGCGGGCGCGTCGTCGTCGCCCCAGTACTCGGGGTCGGTGGCGACGACGCGCACGGCGCCCCGCAGCCCGTCGTCGTCGCGGACCACCCACCACTGCCCGTCGGCCACCTGCGCCGCGATGCGCTCGGCCGGCACGGACCCGACGGGCCACTGGTCGATGCCGCGCGCGGCCATCCAGTCCTCGAGGGAGCGCCGCAGCGCGTGGATCGCCGGCACGTCGGCGGCGGTGGCCTGCTGGGGGTGGACGTCCACGTCAGCCGACGGTAGTCGAGGCCGCTCCGCGCGTGCCGCCCGACGTCACCCCACGTGCTCGGCCAGGAACGCGTCGACCGCCGCGTGGTACGCGTCGGGCTGGTCGCGCCGCACGCAGTGACCGGCACCCGGCACCACGACGGTCGTGACGAGCGGGTTGTCGAAGCCGTCCGGGCGCGGCGCCATCGGGGCGTCGGGCGGTACGACGAGCAGCGTCGGCACCGCCAGCGCGCCGAACGCCTCCTCCCACGCCGCGTCGCCGAGGAACAGCCCGGCCCGCAGGTACTCCTGGTCGACGTCCGCGCGGGTCGCCGCCCAGGCCTCGATCTCCGTGTCGCTCCACGGCGTCTCGCGCCGCATGCGGGCGACCTCCGCGGCGCGGTCCTCGGTCACCACGCGCGTCTGACCGAGGAGCATCGCGGAGAACTGCGGGTCCGGCGCCCGCGCGCCCGTCGGCCTGGCCGGGTCCTCGACCACGAGCGCCCGCACCCGTTCCGGACGCGCGAGCGCGGCCCGCAGGGCGAGCAGGCCACCGAGCGAGTGCCCCACCAGCGCGACGGGCGCCGGCTGGGCGTCGAGCAGCGCGACGACGTCGGCGAGCATCACCTCCGGCGCGAACGGCAGCTGCTCGGGCGTGAACCGTGGCGAGGCCCCGTGCCCCCGCAGGTCCGGCGCGTGGACGTCGTACCGGTCGCCCCAGCGCGCCAGCAGGTCCGGCCACGTGGTGCCCGAGTCCGTGACCCCGTGCAGCAGGACGACGGTGGGCGCCGCCGGGTCCCCGGAGCGGTGGACGGTCAGCGTGTCGGTGACGAGGTGGTCGGCGGTGGTCATGCGGCGAGGGTCAGGCGCACGGTCGTGTAGGACCGGGCCGGCAGGTCGACCTCGAGGCCGAGGGGGTGGGGCCCGGCGCCCGCGGGTGGGGCGGGCCCCCCCGCGGCCCGCCCGGGCGGGGGGTT
>JAEWEJ010000076.1 GCA_023389455.1 Actinomycetes bacterium
CCGCGGGCGCGTCCGCTGCCGCGACGTCCGCCGGTGCGGCGGCCCGCAGGCCGCGCACGGCGCCGAGCAGCGGCACGGTCGCGGGCAGCACGAGGACGGCGACGCCCAGGAAGACCCACCGCCAGCCCGCCAGGTCGGCCACCAGGCCCGCGAGGAACGGACCGACGACGGAGGGCAGGACCCACGCGGTCGAGAACCACGCGAAGACGCGCGGGTGCAGCACGGGCGGGTAGGCGCGCGCGACCACCACCAGCAGCGTGACGTTGACGACGCCGCCGCCCAGGCCCTGGGTGAGCCGTCCGGCGACGAGGACGGGCATGGTCGTCGCGGCCCCTGCGGTGACGAGTCCCGCGACGAACAGCGCGACCCCCGCCGCGAAGGGGGCCCCGGGTCCGCCGCGGTCCGACCACGCCCCGGCGACGACCATGCCGACGACTCCCGTGGCCAGGGGGCCGGCGAACGCGAAGGCGTACAGCGCGCGGCCGTCGAGCACCTCCGCAACCTGCGGCATCACGGTCGTGACGGCGAACGACTCGAACGCCACGAGGACCACCAGCGCGAACATCGCGAAGGCGGTCGGGCGGCGAGCACGCCACAGTGCCTGCGGTGAGTCGTGCTCCTCGGTCGCTGCGCTCACGGCGTGACCCGCAGCACGCGGAAGCCCTTCGCGCTGGCCTCGCGGGTCGTCGGCAGGCCGGTCTCGATCAGCCAGCGCTGCAACGGGTCGGCACCGAGGTTGCGGCCGACCACGAGCCACGCGTCACCGCCGTCGGCCACCCGCGGGAGCCACGTCGTCAGCAGGTCGTGCAGCGCGGGCTTGCCGATGCGGACGGGCGGGTTCGACCACGCGGCCGCGAAGCGGACGTCGGCGGGGACGTCGTCGGGCGTGGTGGCCACGACGTTGTGCAGACCGAGGCGTGCGGCGTTGCGACGCACCAGGTCCAGCGCGCGCTCGTTGACGTCGACCGCCCACACGCGTGCCTCGGGGGAGAGCACAGCCATCGTCAGCGCCACGGGTCCCCAGCCGCAGCCGAGGTCCAGCAGGTCGCCGCGGGCCGGCGGCGCGGGGACGGTGCGCAGCAGCACCTGGGTACCCAGGTCGACGTGGTCGGGGGAGAAGACGCCCCCGGCGGTCTCGACCTCCACGTCGCGCCCGGCCAGCTGCACGCGCAGCGTCCTGCGCTGCTCGGCCGAGGCCGGCCGTGCCGTGAAGTAGTGCTCGCCCTGCTGCTCGTCGGTGCCGCTCACCCGCCGAGGCTAGCGCTGCGGGGGCGGTGTGCCGGCAGCGAAATCCCGTCGCGGCCGTCGTACGTGCGTGCGATCCTGGGCGCAGACATCACCCGAGCGAGAGGACCCGCGTGGACGACCGGGAGCACACCACCGACGAGGCGCACGACGCGCCGGTGCGCAGCGCGCAGGAGGTGGCCGACGACGTCGTCGCGCGGGTGCTCGCCCGCGCCGGGACGGCGCTGCAGTCCGGGGGCACCACGCACACGGCGTTCGACGGCGACCAGCTCGACCTCGAGGAGCGCACCTCGCTGCGCCGGGTCAGCGGCCTGTCGACGGAGCTCGAGGACGTCTCCGAGGTCGAGTACCGGCAGCTGCGGCTGGAGCGGGTCGTGCTCGTCGGGCTCTGGGGCGCCGGGACGGTCGAGGAGGCCGAGATCTCGCTGCGCGAGCTCGCGGCGCTGGCGGAGACGGCGGGCTCGCAGGTGCTCGACGGCCTGCTGCAGCGCCGCCGCACGCCGGACCCGGGCACGTACCTCGGGTCGGGCAAGGCGGCGGAGCTCGCGACGCTCGTGGCCGCGGTGGGTGCGGACACCGTCGTCGTCGACGGTGAGCTGGCCCCGTCGCAGCGCCGTGCGCTGGAGGACGTCGTCAAGGTCAAGGTGGTCGACCGGACCGCGCTGATCCTCGACATCTTCGCGCAGCACGCCAAGTCCCGGGAGGGCAAGGCGCAGGTGGAGCTCGCACAGCTCGAGTACCTGCTGCCGCGCCTGCGCGGCTGGGGCGAGTCCATGAGCCGGCAGGCCGGTGGCCAGGTCGGCGGCGCGGGCGCGGGTATGGGCTCGCGCGGTCCGGGCGAGACGAAGATCGAGCTCGACCGGCGGCGCATCCGCAACCGGATGGCCAGGCTGCGCCGGGAGATCGCGGCGATGGCGCCGGCGCGCGAGACCAAGCGCGCCTCGCGCAAGCGCAACGCCATCCCGTCCGTCGCCATCGCGGGCTACACGAACGCGGGCAAGTCGTCGCTGCTCAACCGGCTGACGCACGCCGGTGTGCTCGTCGAGAACGCCCTGTTCGCGACCCTGGACCCGACGGTCCGGCGCGCCGAGGCCGCGGACGGGCGGGTGTACACGCTCGCCGACACCGTCGGGTTCGTGCGGAACCTGCCGCACCAGCTCGTCGAGGCGTTCCGCTCGACGCTGGAGGAGGTCGCGGACGCCGACCTGATCCTGCACGTGGTGGACGCGGCGCACCCCGACCCCGAGGGGCAGATCGCGGCCGTCCGGCACGTGTTCGCCGACATCCCGGGTGCGATGGACGTCCCCGAGATCATCGTGCTGAACAAGGCGGACCTCGCCTCGCCCGAGACGGTCGCCCGCCTGCGTTCGCGCGAGGTCCACTCGATCGTCGTGTCCGCCCGCACGGGCGAGGGGATCGCCGAGCTCGGGGAGCTCATCGCCGACCAGCTCCCGCGCCCCGGCGTGCAGGTGGACGTGGTGGTGCCGTACTCGCGCGGCGACCTCGTCAACCGCGTGCACGAGCACGGGGACATCGACCAGGAGGAGCACACCGCCGACGGCACCCGCCTGCGGGCCCGCGTCGACGCGGGCCTGGCGGCCGAGCTCGAGGCGGCGGGTCGGCCCGTCTGACCGCTCCCGCCCGTCTGAGCGCTCCGGGCCACGGGGCGGTTCAGGCCGGTTGTGCGGTGCGGGCCCGCCGCGCACCCCCCGGGGTGGTCCGTGAGCGGCGCCACGGTCCGTGGTCGTCGTGACGGGCCGGGACGCGCCTAGGGTCGACGTGTGCTCCCCACCGACATCGCCCTGCTGCGCACCCCCGGCGCGCCCGCCCTGCTGCCCGACGGCTCCGCGGCCGTGGTGGCCGTCACGCGACCCGACCTCGACGCCGACGCGTACCGCGGCGAGCTGTGGCTCGTCCCGCTGACCGGTGCGACCGACGACGTCGACGCGACGGGCGGCGCTCGTCGCCTGACGCACGGGCACCGGGACGGCGACCCGCAGGTGTCGCCCGACGGCCGGCACGTCGCGTTCTGCCGGGCGCCGCTGACCGGCGGCGCCCCGCAGGTCCACCTGCTGCCGCTGGGCGGCGGGGAGCCGGTGGTCCTCACCGACGCGCCGCTCGGCGCGAGCAGCCCGCGCTGGTCGCCCGACGGCACGCGGCTCGCGTTCGTCGCCCGTGTCCCCGAGGCCGGCAGGTACCTGCCCGACGGCGACCCGGCCGCCGAGGCTCCCCGGCACCTCACGACGTTCTCCTACCGGTCCGACGGTGTCGGCTTCGTCCACGACCGGCCTGCGCACGTGCACGTCCTCGACGTGCCCGGCGACCCGGGGGGTGACGCCGCGCTGCCGTCCGCCGTCGCGCTCACGTCAGGTCCCTGCGAGGTCACCGGTCCCCGCTGGACCCCGGACGGGCTGGCGCTGGTCGCGGTGAGCGCGCGTCACGCCGGGCGTGAGCACGACGTGCGCCGCGACGCGGTCCTGGTCCCCGCGCCTCGTGACGCCGCCGGGCCGCAGCCCGTGGTGCCGCTCACCGACGCCGACGCGGGCAGCACGCTGCGCGTCGAGTCGGTGCGTCCGGACGGCGACGGCCTGTGGCTGCTGGCCGACGACCTCGGGCCCGACGGCACCGACACGGTCGCGAGCCTGACCGGTCTGTTCCACGTCCCGGTCGTCGGGTCCGGTGCGGGGACGCGCCCCGCCGGGCAGCCGCAGCGCCTGACCGACGCGGAGCGCACCGGGCTCGCCGGGGTGCTGGTCCCCGTGCCGGGTGGCGCACTGGTCGGCGTCGAGCACCGCGGCGCGGTCGACCTCGTGCAGGTCGCCCGCGACGGCTCGTCCACGACGGTGCTCGCCGGGACGCAGGTGGTGCTCGGTGCGGACGCGTGCGTCGACGCCACGGGCACGACCCGGGTCGTCGCCGCGGCTGCCACGCCGACGAGCGCCGGGGTCGTCCTGCGCGTCGACGGCGACCCGCGGGTCGTCGCGGACTGGTCGGCGCCGCTGCGCGCGACGGGCCGCACGGTCCTCCCGCGGGAGCTCACGACCAACGCACCGGACGGGTACCCCGTGCACGGGTGGCTGGCGCTGCCCGACCCCGAGCGTCACGGCGCGGGCCCCCACCCGACGCTCCTGATGATCCACGGCGGGCCGTTCGCGCAGTACACGCACGCGCTGTTCGACGAGGTGCAGGTCCTCGTGGACGCCGGCTACGCGGTCGTGCTCGGCAACCCTCGCGGCTCGTCGGGGTACGGGCGTGCGCACGGCCGCGCGATCCGCCGCGCCATGGGCACGGTCGACACCGACGACGTGCTCGCGCTGCTCGACGCGGCGCTCGCGGAGCACCCGGACGCGCTCGACGCCGCGCGCGTGGGCGTCCTCGGGGGGTCGTACGGCGGTTACCTCACGGCCTGGCTGACGACGCGGACCGACCGGTTCGCCGCGGCCGTCGTCGAGCGCGGGTTCCTCGACCCCGTGAGCTTCACCGGGTCGTCGGACATCGGCTGGTGGTTCGGGCTGGAGTACGTGGGCGACCACGGTGCCGACCCGCGGGCGGTGGCCGCGCAGTCGCCGATGGCGCACGTCGGCGCGGTCACGACGCCGACGCTGGTCGTGCACTCCGAGCAGGACTGGCGCTGCCCGGTCGAGCAGGGGCAGCGCTGGTTCGTCGAGCTACGGCGTCGGGGCGTGCCCGCCGAGCTGCTGCTGTTCCCCGGCGAGGGGCACGAGCTGTCGCGCAGCGGGCGGCCCTCGCACCGGCGGGCGCGCTTCGAGCACCTGCTCGACTGGTGGTCGCGGTACCTGCCGGTCACGGGGTGACGTCCCCGCGTCCCGGACGTCGGGCGGCCGCGGCCGTCGTGCGTGCGCGCGACTACGCTGTCGCGGTGCCCGAGCGCGAACCGACGTCGTCCGTGGACGTCGACGACGGTGTCCGTGACGCCGCCGCGGCGGCCGAGGTGGACGAGCTGCTCGACCTCGCCGTCGGGGCGCTCGGCGGGCGGCGCCGCGACGGCCAGCACCTCATGGCGCAGGCCGTGGCCGACGCGCTGCGCACCGGCGAGCACCTGCTCGTGCAGGCGGGGACGGGGACGGGCAAGTCGCTCGGCTACCTCGTGCCGGCCGTGCGGCACGCCGTGCAGGCCGAGGAGAAGGTGGTCGTGTCGACCGCCACGCTGGCGCTGCAGCGCCAGGTGCTGACCCGCGACCTGCCGCTCGTGACGACCGCCCTGTCCTCGCGCCTGCCGCGGCAGGCGCAGATCGCGCTGCTCAAGGGCTGGCACAACTACGTCTGCGTGCACAAGGTCGCCGGCGGCTACCCGGCCGACGAGCAGGGCACGCTGTTCGACGTGCCGGAGCGGCCCGGCGCGGCCGAGCACCCGCCCGTGGCCGAGGACGGCGACACCGTCCGCGAGTCGCTGGGCGAGCAGGTCGTGCGCGTGCGCGAGTGGGCCGAGGAGACGACCACGGGTGACCGTGACGACCTCGTCCCCGGCGTCTCGGACCGGGCGTGGCGGCAGGTCTCGGTGACGTCGATGGAGTGCATCGGCGGGATGTGCCCCATGCTCGCCGAGTGCTTCCCGGAGGCTGCGCGGGCCCGGTCGCGCGAGGCCGACGTGGTCGTCACGAACCACGCCATGCTCGGCATCGCCGCGTCCGGGTCCCCGGGCGTGCTCCCGGAGCACCAGGTCCTCGTCGTCGACGAGGCGCACGAGCTGGCCGACCGGGTGACCGCCCAGGCGACGGCCGAGCTGTCGTTGCCGACCATCGAGCAGGCCGCGCGGCTCGCGCGACGCCACGGCGGGGTGCCGACGACCGACCTGGACACCGCCGGCCAGCACCTCGCGAGCGTCATCGTGCCGCTGCCCGAGGGGCGCTTCCCCCGCGGGCTGCCGGAGGACGTGCGTCTCGCCGTGGCCGCCGTGCGGGACGCGGCGCGCACGCTGCTCACCGCGCTGAAGCCGGAGCAGGGCTCGCGCGACGCCGGCGACGGCGGCCGCAAGATGGCCGCGTCCGCGATGCTCGCGCTGTTCGAGGTGGCCGAGCGCATGGCCGCGGACCCCGAGGACAACCGGGCCACGGTGCTGTGGTGCGCCCGCGGCGAGGACCGCCGCGGCCTGACGACCACGCGGCTGCACGCCGCCCCGCTCGCCGTCGCGGGCCTCGTGCGCTCGAACCTGCTGGACGGGCGCACGGCCGTGCTGACGTCGGCGACGCTCACCCTCGGCGGCGCGTTCGAGGCGGCCGCACGCTCGGTGGGTCTCGCGCAGCGCCCCGACGCGGCACCCGTGGGGCCGCCGGCCTCCCGCCGGACGGTGAGCCCGGGCAGCGCACCGGCCCCGGGC
>JAEWEJ010000104.1 GCA_023389455.1 Actinomycetes bacterium
CCCCGGGCCCGTGCGGCCGCCTCGGCCGCGGGCGTGCCGGCGCGCGAGCGCGCGACCCAGCCCTCGATGTTGCGCTGGGAGCCGGCGCTGACGGCCAGGGCACCCGGCGGGACGTCGCGGCGGACCACGGTGCCGGCACCGGTGTACGCGCCGTCGCCCACGACGACGGGGGCGACGAACATGTTGTCCGACCCCGTCCGGGCGTACGAGCCGATGACGGTGCGGTGCTTGTTGACGCCGTCGTAGTTGACGGTGACCGAGGCCGCGCCGATGTTCGAGTGCTCGCCGATCGTGGCGTCGCCCACGTAGGACAGGTGCGGGATCTTCGAGCCCGTGCCGATCTTCGCGTTCTTCGTCTCGACGAACGTGCCGATCTTGCCGTCGGCACCGAGCTCGGTGCCCGGGCGCAGGTAGGCGAAGGGGCCGACCGTGGCGCCCTCCCCGATGACGGACAGCGAGCCGTGCGTCCGCACGACGGTCGCGCCGGCGCCGACCTCGCAGTCGGTCAGCGTGGTGTCGGGCCCGACGGTGGCGCCCTCGCCGACCGTCGTCGCGCCGTGCAGCTGCGTGCCGGGCAGCAGCGTCACGTCGCGCGCGAGGTCCACGTCGACGTCGACCCAGGTGGTCGCCGGGTCGACGACCGTGACGCCCTCGCGCATCCAGTCCTCGAGGACGCGTCGGTTGAGCTCGGCCCGCAGGGCGGCGAGCTGCACGCGGTCGTTGACGCCCTCGACGCTCAGCGGGTCGTCGGTGCGCAGCGCGCGCACGTGGCCGCCGTCGGTGCGCGCGATCGCGAGCACGTCCGTCAGGTACACCTCGCCCTGCGCGTTGTCGCGCCCCAGGCGGGCGAGCGCCGAGCGCAGCACCGCGGCGTCGAACACGTAGACCGAGGTGTTGATCTCGGTGATCGCCCGCTGGGCGTCGTCGGCGTCCTTCTCCTCGACGATGCCCAGCACGTCGCCCGTGCCCGGCTCGCGCAGGATCCGCCCGTAGCCCGTCGGGTCGGGCACCTCGGTGGTGAGCACGGTCACGGCGTTGTCGTCGGCGGCGTGCGCCGCGACGAGCTCGCGCAGCGTGCCGGCGTCGAGCAGCGGCACGTCGCCCGCGATGACGACGACCGCCCCCGTGAGGACGGAGTCGGCGGCCGCACCACCGATGTCGTGGCCGGTCGCGGCGGCGTCGGCGGCAGCGGCCTGGGCGGCCGCGTCGAGCGCCGTCATGGCGACCTGGACCGCGCGGCCCGTGCCGGGGATGTCGTCCTGGTCGACGAGGAGGGCGTCAGGGTCGACCTCGAGGACGTGCGCGGCGACCCGCTCACGCTCGTGCCGGACGACGACCGCCACCCGGTCGGGCTCGAGCGCCCGCGCCGCGGCCAGCGCGTGGCCGACCATGCTGCGACCTGCGATGTGGTGCAGGACCTTCGGCGTCGAGGACCGCATGCGGGTGCCTTCACCCGCTGCGAGGACGACGACGGCGGCTGGGCGGGGGACGGTCACCAGTGGGTGCTCCTCGCGGGTCTGCCCGGGTGGGCGGGAACGTCTGCCGTGACAGGACTCTACCGCTGCCGCGCGACCCTCCCCGCACGCCACGGTCGGGGCGCGGGCCCGGCCGCACCGCCGTGGGTGACCCGGTTCGGCCGCTCCCGCCCGCCCGCCGGACCGCCCCGTACGCCCGACGCCCTCCTGGCCACGGTGGCGGCGCCGTGCCGGTCGCGCACCTCGCGGCACGGTCGCGAGGGTCCGGGCGGCGCGGCGGCCCGTCCCCGGTGAGGACGGGTCCTCGCGGCACGTGAGCACGTCGACGGGGACGCTTGACCTCGACGTCGGTTGAGGTTGCACGGTGCTGCCATGACCTCGACGACAGCACCCCCCGGACCCCTGCCACCCGCGCTCCTGCACAACCTCAGGCGCGTGACGGGCGACGAGAAGCACGACGCCGCGGCGCACTCCACGCTGGACGTGCTCTGGGTCCTGCACGAGCGCGTCCTCCGCCTGCGGCCCGACGACCCGACGGCACCCGGACGCGACCGGTTCCTGCTGTCCAAGGGCCACGGGCCGGCGTCGTACTACGCCGTGCTGGCCACGGCCGGGTTCTTCCCCGAGCACTGGCTCGGGGACCTCGCCGGACCGACGTCCCCGCTGGGGCACCACCCCGACCGGCTGCTCGTGCCCGGCGTGGAGATCTCCAGCGGGTCCCTCGGCCACGGCCTGCCGCTGGCCGTCGGGCTGGCCCGCGGGCTCGACCTGACCGGCGAGGCGGGCGACGTCCACGTCCTGGTCGGCGACGCCGAGCTCGACGAGGGCAGCAACCACGAGGCGATCGCCCTGGCGGGCCGGTGGGGTCTGCGCCGGCTGCGGTGCGTCGTGGTCGACAACGCGTCCGCGACGCTCGGATGGCCCGGCGGGATCGCGCGGCGGTTCGAGGTCGAGGGCTGGTCGTCCGCGCACGCCGACGCCGCGGACCACGACGCCCTGCACGCGGCTCTCACCACGCCGGCCGACGGGCCGCACGTGACGGTGGTCCGCACCGCCCGGAAGGGGGCGTGATGCGCGCACGGTTCAGCACGACCATGGAGCAGCTGCTGCACCACGACCCGCGCACCGCCCTCGTCCTGGCGGACATCGGGCCGCTCGACCTCGGTCGCGGCACGTCCGTGGCCCGGCGCGTGGTCAACGTCGGGATCCGCGAGCAGGCGCTCGTCGGTGTCGCCGCCGGGCTGGCCCTCGCCGGGCTGCGCCCGTTCGTGCACTCCTACGCGCCGTTCCTCGTCGAGCGTCCTTACGAGCAGCTGAAGCTCGACCTGTCGCACCAGGACCTGGGTGCCGTGCTGGTCTCGATCGGCGCCAGCCACGACGCCGCCAGCGAGGGCCGCACCCACCAGTGCCCGGCCGACGTGGCGCTCGTCGGCGCCCTGCCGGGGTGGCAGGTGCACACGCCCGGGCACCCGGACGAGGCCGAGGCGCTGCTGCGGGCGGCCGCCGCCGGCGACGACCGGCAGTACGTCCGGCTCTCCGCCCGGCCCAACCCGCACCCGCTGCCCGCCGACGGCCGGCTGCACCGGCTGCGGGACGGGGGCGGCACGGCGGTGCTCGCCATCGGTCCCGCGCTCGCCCAGACCCTGCCGGCGGTCGCGGACCTCGACGTCGCGCTGGCGTACACGTCGACGCCCTGGCCGCTCGACGCGGACGGCCTGGCCGACCTGCTGCGGGGCCGCGACCGGCTGGTCGTCGTCGAGCCGTACCTCGAGGCGAGCACGGCGCCGCAGGTCGTCGCCGCCCTGGCGGGGCGTCCCGTCGGGCTCACGTTCGCGGGTGCGGGGCGCCGGGAGATCCGGCGGTACGGGACGCCCGAGGACCACGACCGGTGGCACGGGATCGACGCCGCCGGCATCCGTCGGCGTGTCCTGGCGGTGGGCTGAGCACCGCCGACGGCCGCACGGACCGCCCGCTCAGCCGGGTCGGGGCTCCGGCTCCGACCCGGCGAGGCGGACCGGACCGGTCCCCCGGGACCCCAGGACGTCGCCGGGGTTGAGCAGGTCGCACGACCGCATCGCCAGGCAGCCGCAGCCGATGCAGCCGACCAGCTCCTTCTCCAGGCGCTCCAGGGCCCGCCGTCGCTCCTCGAGCCGCACCTTCCAGGTGCGGGACACCCGCTGCCAGTCGGCACGCGTGGGTTCGTGGTCCATCGGCAGGTCGCAGAAGACCTCGGCGACCTCGGACAACGGGATGCCCAGACGCTTGGCGACCAGGACGAGCGAGATGCGGCGCAGCATGTGACGGGGGTAGCGGCGCTGGTTGCCGGAGGTCCGGGACGCCGCGATGAGCCCCTCGCGCTCGTAGAAGTGCAGCGCCGACACCGACAGGCCCGTCCGGCGGCTCACCTCCCCCACCGACAGCCACTGCGACGACTCCACTCCTGCGACCTCCTGTCCCGCGCGCCGTCCTCCCCGCGCACCACCGACCTCGCGCACCACGACCGTGCGGCGTCGTCACGCTAGCCGCCGGTCCGGGCGGAGCGCGGTGGGTGACCGCACCGGCGAGCCGCGCGGGAACCGGCCGACCCGGCCGTGCGTTCAGACGTCGCGCCCCGTCGGGCGCGCCCCCACCGCACGCAAGGAGCACCGTGACGTCGTCGCACCCGACCGTCGAGACCGTCCCGCCCGCCGGCCCGGCCCAGCCCGTCGAGGCCGTCGAGCCCACCCGGCCCTACGCGCGCTCGGTCTCGTCGCTGATCTTCTTCTCCCGCTGGCTGCAGCTGCCGCTGTACCTGGGCCTGATCGCGGCGCAGGTGGTCTACGTCTGGCAGTTCCTCAAGGAGCTGTGGCACCTGGTCGACTTCGCCGTCTTCGGCCACGAGGTCGAGGCGATGGCGGACTTCGGCACCGAGGCCACGACGATGCTCATCGTCCTGGGCCTGGTGGACGTCGTGATGATCTCGAACCTGCTGATCATGGTGATCATCGGCGGGTACGAGACGTTCGTGTCCCGCATGCGCCTCGACGGGCACCCCGACCAGCCCGAGTGGCTCAGCCACGTCAACGCCAACGTGCTGAAGACGAAGCTCGCGATGTCGATCATCGGCATCTCGTCGATCCACCTGCTGCGCACGTTCATCGAGTCGTCCGTGGGGCACGTGACCGGCGAGACGATGATGTGGCAGACCCTGATCCACCTCGCGTTCGTCGCGTCCGCGCTCGCGCTCGCGTGGATCGACCGGATGTCGCAGGGCACGGCGCGCCCCGCACACTGACCCGGCACGCCGCGCGGCGGGCGTCGACGTGCCGTGCCACAGTGACCGCGCCCGCCGCCCCGCGCCACCGAGGACGCCCGTGTCGACGACGACGCTCACCTACACGACCACCCGCCGCTCCGCCCACGCCGCGTACGTGGTCCAGGCGATCGTCAACAACCTCGCGCCGCTGCTGTTCGTCGTCTTCCACACCGCGCTCGACGTGCCGGTGGCGCAGCTGGGCGCGATCGCCGCGCTGAACTTCGGCGTGCAGCTGCTGACGGACCTCGTCGCGGTGCGCGTCGTGGACCGCATCGGGTACCGCCGGCCGATGGTCCTCGCGCACGCGCTGGCCGCGCTGGGGCTCGTCCTGCTCGCGGTGCTGCCGTTCGTGCTCCCCGCGCCGTTCGTGGGCCTGTGCCTCGCGGTGGTCGTCTACGGCGTCGGCGGCGGCCTGCTCGAGGTGCTGGTCTCGCCGATCGTCGAGCACCTGCCCCAGCCCGACGAGGGCAAGGCGGCGGGCATGGCGTTCGCGCACTCGTTCTACTGCTGGGGGCAGCTGGCCGTCGTGGTGGTGACCACGGCGCTGCTGGCGGTCGTGGGCACGGACCTCTGGCCGCTGCTGCCGGTGGTGTGGGCGGTGGTGCCGCTGGTGAACCTCGCGGTGCTGCTGCGGGTGCCGATGCCGCCGACCGTCCCGGACGAGCACCGCACGCCCCTGCGCTCGCTGTTCGGTACCCCGCTGTTCCTCGCCGCGCTCGTGCTCATGACCACCGGTGGTGCCGCCGAGCTGACCATGGCGCAGTGGTCCTCGTTCTTCGCCGAGCAGGGCACCGGGGTGCCCAAGGAGGTCGGCGACCTGCTCGGGCCCGGGCTGTTCGCGCTGCTCATGGGCCTGGGCCGGGTCGCGTACGGGCTGTGGGGCCACGACGTGCCGCTGCGGCCGCTGCTGGCCGCGTCGGGGGTCGCGACCACCGTCTGCTACGTCGTCGCGGCCACGGCCGCGGTGCCGGTGGTGAGCCTCGTCGCGTGCGCGCTGTGCGGGCTGAGCACGGCGCTGCTGTGGCCGGGGACGTTCTCGCTCACCTCGGCGCGCTTCCCGCTCGGGGGTGCCGCGATGTTCGCGGTCCTCGCGCTCGCCGGGGACGCCGGCGGCACCTTCGGCCCGCTGGGCGCCGGGCTGTTCGCCGACCTGGCCTCCGGCCCGCTGGCCGGGCTGGCCGCCGCGCTGCCGCCGGACACCGGGACCGGGCTGCGCGTGGGGATGCTGCTGAGCGCTGCAGTCCCGGCGGTGTTCGCGGCCACGGTGCTGGGCACCGGACGCCAGGAGGGCGCCCCGGCCGTCTGACCGCCGCGCCCGCCGGTCAGGAGTGCGGTGCGAGGTCCCGCTGCCGCGCCAGGTCGAGAGCGCGCTCGTCGTCGAACACGCCCACGTCACGCAGGTACCCCAACAGCTTCGTCGAACCGCATCTCGTCGGTACCGGATGCACCGCACGATCTCGTGGGCGGCGACCGGGACGAGGTCCTCGGGGAACAGGTCGAGCTCGGGATCGGTCACGACGCGACGAGGGCTCGCACGGACCGAGGCCCTGGAGTCCCAGCTCGCGAACGAGCTCCGGTACGGGCGGGCTCCGGACCGGCCCGCGCGGAGCGGGTCGACCGGGCAGAACGCGGCAGCCGCGCACCCGCTGAAAAGGCCCACCGTCCCACACATCTTGACGTCCCCGCACATCAAGGAATCGCCTTTGATCGAACGTCGGTCCCGGACGCTCGACCGAGTTCGCAGAAAGTCTTGATGAACTGCAGGGACACCCGGGATGACCCGGGTGAGTACTGCATCGACACGCAGACGGTCAGCAGGTCGGATGTCGACCAGTCGGACATTTCGGCCGCCGAACGCCCCTCGCGCAGATAGTCTCACCGGCCATGGAGACACCGACGACGCCCTCGGTCACGGACGCCCAGATCGACGAGCAGATCGCCTACTACGCGAACCGCGCAGCCGAGTACGAGGACTGGTGGAACCGCCGCGGCCAGTTCGACCGGGGACCGGAGGAGAACGCCCGCTGGGAAGCGGAGGCCGCCGAGGCGCTCGCCGCGCTGGAGTCCCTGGAGCTGGGTGCCGACGCGCTCGAGCTCGCTCCGGGGACCGGCACCTGGACCGTCCACGTCGCGCCTCGCGTCGAGCGGCTGACCCTCGTCGACGGCGCGCAGGAGATGCTGGACCACAACCCTGTCGTCGGTCGGGACGGCGTCACCGCGCTGGTCGCCGACATCTTCACGTGGGACACCGACGACAGGTTCGACTCGGTCGTCTTCACCTTCTGGATCTCGCACGTGCCGGCCGAGCGTCTCGCCAGGTTCTTCCGCGACGTCGCCCGGTGGCTCCGCCCCGGCGGCACCGTGTTCTTCGTGGACGACGCCCCCGCTGCGACAGCCGACTCGCACGTGGCCGGGACGTCGGGCCAGCTGATGGTCAGACGACTCGGCGACGGGCGCGAGGCGACGATCGTCAAGAACTTCTTCAGCCCGGCCGAGCTGGTGGCGGCGGCCGACGCCGCCGGGATCGACCTCGACGTCCGCGCGACACGTCAGTACTTCCAGTACGGCACCGGCACCCGGCGCCCCGAGACCGCGTGAACGCACCGACAGCCGACAAGGAGCTCCGATGAGCACCCGGACCAGCACGATCGAGCCCGACGACTCGTCCGCTTCCTGAGCGACTGGGACTACAGGACCGACGCGCTGTCGACGGCTGACCGGGCCGTCGACGAGGACGTCACGGACCCCGAGGCCCTCCTGGCGCTCGCGCACGGCGACGAGGTGCTCGCCGAGCTGGTGAGCCACCTCGCGGCCCCGAAGAGGGTCGTGCGAGGGATCACGCGGCCACTGAGCGTCGGCATCGTCTTCGCCGTCTGGAAGGAGGCCCGGCGGCTGCGGCCCCGGACCGGGCTGAACCCGGCGGGCGAGGACGCTGCGGGCGAAGGTCGCGGAGCCGGCGCTGGGGATCCACACCCCGTTCGACGACGCGCAGTTCCGGCTCGCGGTCGTCACGCCTCGGACGGCAGCGCTGTGGGACGACTGGGGTGGGCTGCTGACGCGGGAGGCGCGCCGGATCGGCAGGAAGGTGCAGCTGCCGCCGGCGGCGACCCGTGCAGGGACGCTGCAGACGGACCCACGATGAGCAGGGGCGCCGGGGCGCTGCCTGGTCGACCGACGTGGTCGCACCCGTCGCGTGCTCCGCCCCCAGGATTCGAACCTGGACCGCAAGGCTCCAAAGGCCTGCGTGCTGCCGTTACACCAGGGCGGATCGGCGCCCCAGTCTGCCAGGTCGCGCGCGGGTGGCCGCAGTCGGGTCACCCGCCGCCAGCACGATGTGCCCGCACGGCACAATGGGCCAATGGCCTCCGACACCAAGCGGTCCCGCGCGCGCATGACCGGCACCCAACGACGCGCGCAGCTGCTGGACGTGTCCCGCCGCCTCTTCGCGGAGAAGGGCTTCGACAACACGTCCGTCGAGGAGATCGCGGCCCGTGCCGAGGTGTCCAAGCCCGTGGTGTACGAGCACTTCGGCGGCAAGGAGGGCATCTACGCCGTCGTCGTCGACCGGGAGATCCAGGCCCTCACCAGCGCGCTGACGCAGGCGCTGGAGGCCGGCGGGCACCCCAAGGTGATGGTCGAGCGCACCGCGTTGGCCCTGCTGTCGTACATCGAGACGTCGGAGAACGGGTTCCGCATCCTCGTGCGCGACTCCCCCGTCGCGCAGGCGACGGGCACGTTCTCCTCGCTCATCGGCGACGTCGCGACGCAGGTCGAGCACCTGCTGGCCAACGAGTTCCGCAAGCGGGACCTGGACCCGCGCAACGCCCCGATGTACGCGCAGATGCTCGTGGGCATGGTCGCGCTGACCGGTCAGTGGTGGCTCGACGCGCGTCGCCCGAACAAGGCGGACGTCGCCGCGCACCTGGTCAACCTCGCGTGGAACGGGCTCGAGCGCCTCGAGGGCCGCCCGGAGCTCACCAACGCGACCCGGGGCTGACGTCCCCGCCGCGACGACGGCACGACGGGGACGGCAGCCCGCGGTCGTCAGCCCGGCGGCAGGCGGCGGCTCGTCGCCCCGTCCATGCGCGCGTTCTTCAGCCCCGTGCGCTTCGTGACGAACGTGTCCGTGGACTGCACGTCGAGCATCTGCGACCGGGTCTCCGCCTCGTGCTGGTGCCGCTTGTCGGTGTTGCGGTACCGCAGGTGCACCTGGAGGTAGAACAGCGGCCCCGCGAGGAGCAGCAGCAGGGGCAGGAGGCCGGCACCGCCGTCGTCGCCGCTCGCGCTCGCCAGCACCAGGCCCGTGTCCGTGGCCTGCGTCAGCAGCGCCAGCGCGGTCACAGGGCCACCGCCAGCACCACGGCCGCGACCGTCGCGACGGCCTGCACCGCCGCGCTGACCGCCAGCAGCCGCCGCTGGTTCACCGGCACGCTGCCCATCGTCTCCCCCGTCCGGCCGTTGACCGCCACGTAGTGCAGCAGCGAGCTGCCGTCCCGCTTGCGCTGGTGGTAGCTGTAGAGCCACACCGGCAGGTAGGCGCTGACCCACCGCTCGCCGCGCACGTCGAGCTGCGTGTGGTCCCAGCGCACGCCGCGGTCGTAGAACGCGATCGTCTCGTCGGCGCGGTACCGCGCGATGTCGCCCGCCTGCTCGTGGGCGACCGGCACCAGGGCTTCCAGGTCCAGGTCGCGACGCTCGGACGTGAAGCCCGCCAGGTAGTGGGCGTCGTACCGCACCGCGTTCTCGACGTCGAACGGCATGACCGTGTTGATGACGTGGTTCGACGTGCGCGACGTGTCGCGGTCGCGCCGCTCCTGCGACGACTCGAGCGTCAGGTCGTCGACGTGCAGGTCGAACTCCCGGACGACGTCGTACAGGTCGGCGTCGTAGCGGGTCTCGGTGCGGTCGTCGACCTCGACGGTGTAGGACCGGGTCCTGTGCTCGCCCTGCCCGCTGACGCGGGCGTGCGCGTTGACGTCGACCACCATGTACGGCAGGTAGACGCCCATGACGTTCTCGGGCCGGAACTCGGCCCGGAACCGCGGGTGCGCGAAGAACGTGCGCTTGCGGACGAACTCCGCCACGTGCCGCACGGCGGCGTCCTTGGCCACCGAGAACGGCAGCACCATGTCCGGCACCGCACCGTTGGGCACCTGCTCGTTCATCGAGAGCGTGCTGCGGCACCAGTGGCAGCGCGACTGCACGCTCTGCTCCGCGTCGATGACGACGTCCGCGCCGCAGGCCGTGCAGCGCAGCGTGACCGTCGCGTCGGCCGCGGTGATGTCGGCCGTGCCCGAGCCCACGACCCGCCCGGTGAGCTCACCGATGTCGCCGTCGAGGCCGAAGGTGCGCAGCGCGTTCTCCGACTGCCACTCGTACCGGCAGAACCCGCAGCGCAGCATGCCCGTGGCCACGTTCAGCGCGGCCTCGGTCGCACCGCACCGTGCGCAGCGCACCAGCCCGTCGGCGGCGTCGCCGCCGGTCTGCACGACCTGCGGCCCGGCCGCGCCGACAGGTCGGGCCGCGGCGTCGCCGCCGGGTGCGGGGTCGATGTCGGTCATCCGTCGAGCCCGAGCGCCCTGGCGCGCGCGGCGTCGTAGTCGGACTGCGTGATCAGCCCTTGGT
>JAEWEJ010000073.1 GCA_023389455.1 Actinomycetes bacterium
GGGAGCCTCCTGCGTCGTCGGACGTGCGTCCGCCCAGCGTGCGTCGGCACCCGCGCACCCGCAACCAGAGCGCCCACCCTCCGGGGTCCCGCCGACCGGTCGGGTGACGGCCGACCCTGCGCCGCCCCCGAGGTGCGCGACCTGCCGGCGACGGCGATGCTCGATGGGCGCGGCGTCGGCGCCGCGCCACCGGACGCGAAGGAGCGACCATGAGCGAGAACCCCGGACCCGCCTCCCCCGGCACGCCGGCGCAGGGCGACGGGCAGCGCCGGACGTCCGCCGGCACCGGCCCCGGCCCGGACCCGGCGGACGTCGACGGACCGTCGCGCCCCGCCGGTGCCGACGAGGCGGAGGACGCACCGGACGAGGGGTGACGCCCGGCGTCGTGCGGCGCGGTCGTGACCGGCGTGCCGGTCCCGTGGAGCGCGTGCGTGCGCAGGCTCAAGCGGACGTCCGCCGCAACCGATGGTCGGACGTGACACGGAACCCGTCCTCGCCCACCGCCGCTCTGCTGGGCCTCGTCCTCCTCCTGCCGCTCGCCGCCTGCACCGGTGGACAGACGGACTCCGCCACCGTCGTCGAGGTCGTCGACGGGGACACGGTCGACGTGGTGCGGGACGGCGAGGAGGTCCGGGTCCGGATGCTGAACGTCGACGCCCCGGAAGTCGACGACCGCGAGTGTCTGGGGTCCGAGGCGACGGACGTGCTGCGCGAGCTGCTGCCCGCGGGGACCGTCATCCGCCTGGAGACCGACGAGGAGCTGCTGGACGACCACGACCGGTTGCTCGCCGGCGTCTTCCACGACGACGTGCTCGTGAACGCCGAGATCGCCCGCCGCGGCATGGGGCACGCCGTGGTCGTCGCTCCGAACGAGAAGTTCTACCCGCCCGTGCACGAGGCGGAGACCGAGGCGCACCGCGCGGGCGTCGGCCTGTACGACGCCGACGTGGAGTGCACGCTGCCGGGCCAGGTCGCCGAGCTCGAGGAGGACGCCGAGCGGTCGGTCACCGCGGCCGCTGCGCTCGCCACCGGCGCCGGCCTCCCTGAGGTGGACAGGCACCGTGCGGCGCTGGCCGCTGCCGCCGCGACCGGCGGCGCCCTGCTGGCCCTCCTCGACGGTGACCGGGCAGCCGGCCCGACGTCCCGGTACGACGAGGACGTGCTGACCTCGCTCCGGGCGCGTACCGCCGAGCAGCACGAACGCGTGGCTGCCGCCGTCGTGGTCGCCGACGGGCTGCGCGTCTCGGAGGAGCAGCGCATCGAGGCGGAGCGGCTCGCTGCGGAGGAGGCCGCACGGGTCGCCGCGGAGGAGGCAGCCCGGCAGGCCGAGGCGGCGCGACAGGCCGAGGCCGAGCGGCAGGCCGAGGCCGAGCGGCAGGCGCAGGCTGCGCGGGACGCAGAGTCCTCCCGGTCCGCCGCGTCCACCGGCGGGTCGGGCGGGTCGTCGGGGAGCTCCGGCGGTGGTGGGTCGGCCTACTACCCGAACTGCGACGCCGCGCGCGCCGCAGGCGCCGCCCCGTTGTACGTCGGGGACCCCGGCTACAGCGGCAAGCTGGACCGCGACAAGGACGGGATCGCCTGCGAGTGACAGGACAGGCCGGGGGGACGGCGCGCGCACCGTCCACCCCGCTCGGCGAGCGAGTCACCCGTCCAGCACGTACAAAGGACGAGGTGAGCACCCCCCTCGAGGACTACGCCCTGCTGTCCGACCTGCGCACCGGCCCGCTGGTGTCGCGCGACGGCAGCATCGACTGGCTGTGCCTGCCGCGGTTCGACTCCGCCGCGGTGTTCTCCGCGGTGCTCGGCGGGCCCGACGACGGCCGCTGGAGGCTGTCGGTGGTCGACGGGGAGGTCGTCGGGCGCCGCTACCTGCCCCACACCTTCGTGCTCGAGACCACGTGGCACGGCCCGACGGGCACCGCGCGCGTCACCGACTTCCTGCCGGTGTCGGACCGGCGGGACGACCTGGTGCGCCGGGTGGAGTGCCTCGAGGGCACCGTGGAGGTGGAGCACGACCTGCGCCTGCGCTTCGACTACGCGCGGGCCACCCCCTGGGTGCGCGTCGTCGACCACCACGGGCAGCCCGCGCTGACCTCGCTGGCCGGCCCCGACGGGGTGCTGGTGACCGGCCCGCTGCTGGGCTGGAGCGACGACCACCCGGACGCGATCGAGGACCCGCAGGCCGCGGTCGACCGGCCCGGGGCGTTCACCGGCGGCGACCAGCCCGGCGGCCGCCGGGCCCCCCGCCTCACGGGCCGCTTCCGCCTCGACGCGGGGGACGTGCGCGACTGGGACCTGGCGTGGTTCCCGTCGTACCACGCGCCGCCGGAGCCGATCGACGTGGACCAGGCCCTCGCGGAGACGCTGAGGTTCTGGAGCGACTGGTCCTCGAAGGTGACGGTCCGCACGACCCGCGACCCGCTGGTGCTGCGCTCGATGCTCGTGCTGCGCGCGCTCACCCACGGCGAGACCGGCGGGATGGTCGCCGCGCCCACGGCGTCGCTGCCGGAGGAGGTCGGCGGGGTGCGCAACTGGGACTACCGCTACGTGTGGCTGCGCGACGCGGCGCTGACCATCGAGGTGGCCGTCGCGCACGGGCTGACCGAGGGCGCGTGCCTCTGGCGCGACTGGCTGCTGCGCGCGGTGGCCGGGGACGCCCACGACGTGCGGATCATGTACGGCGTCGGCGGGGAGCGCGAGCTGGACGAGAAGGTGCTCGACCACCTCGACGGCTACGCGGGGTCACGCCCCGTGCGCATCGGCAACGGCGCCGCCGACCAGTACCAGGCGGACGTGGTGGGCGAGGTGATGATCGCCCTGGGGACGCTGCGCGACGCCGGCGTCGCGGACGACGAGTACACGTGGGGCCTGCAGAAGAGCCTCCTGCGGTTCGCGGAGGAGCACCTGGACCGCCAGGACCACGGCATCTGGGAGATGCGCGGCGAGCTGCACCACTTCACCCACGGCCGGGCGATGATGTGGGCCGCGTTCGACCAGGGCGTGCGCGCGGTCGAGGAGCACGGGCTCGACGGCCCGGTCGAGCGGTGGCGTGAGCTGCGTGCGCACCTGCGCGAGGAGATCGAGACCCGCGGCTTCGACGAGCGGCTCGACAGCTTCACCCAGACGTACGACAACAGCGAGGTGGACGCCTCCCTGCTGCAGCTGCCGCACACCGGGTTCCTCGCGTACGACGACCCGCGCATGCTCGGCACGGTCGCCCGCATCGAGTCCGAGCTGGTCGACGAGCACGGGCTGGTGCACCGCTACCGCACGGACACCGGCATGGACGGCCTCGAGGGCGACGAGCACCCGTTCCTCCTCTGCTGCTTCTGGCTGGTCGAGCAGCACGCCCGCAGCGGTCGCGTCGAGGACGCCCGGGTGCTGATGAAGCAGCTCGTCGGGTACGCGAACGACCTCGGGCTCCTCAGCGAGGAGTACGACCCGGGGGCGGGCCGGCTCATCGGCAACTTCCCGCAGGCGTTCAGCCACATCGGGCTGATCCGCGCCTCGGACGCGCTCGCGGACGTGACCGAGGACTGACCGCGGCGGCGCCGTCGCAGGTCCGCCACGTCCCCGAGGTGCGCGACGTCGCCCGAGTCGGGATGCTCGACGGGAGCGACGGACGAGCCGTCGCCGGTGCGCAGGAGCCGCGATGAGTCGGACTGCTCGTCCCGCCCGTGGGCGGGGCCGGAGGCCGCGATGAGCACGCCCTTGGAGGACTACGCGCTGCTGTCCGACCTGTGCACCGGCCCGCTGGTGTCCCGTGACGGCAGCATCGACTGGCTGTGCCTGCCGCGCTACGACTCCCCGGCTGTCTTCTCGGCGCTCCTGGGTGGCCCTGACGACGGCCGCTGGCGGCTCTCGGTCGTCGACGGGGAGGTCGTCGAGCGCCGCTACATCCCGCACACCTTCGTCCTGGAGACCACGTGGCGGGCCCCGACGGGACGCGTCCGCGTCACGGACTTCCTGCCGCTCACCACCGAGCACGCCGACCTGGTGCGGCGCGTGCAGTGCCTGGAGGGGACCGTCGAGGTGGAGCACGACCTGCGCCTGCGGTTCGACTACGCGCGGGCCACCCCGTGGGTGCGCGTCGTCGAGCGCGGGGACGCGCGTGCGCTGCTGTCGCTCGCCGGCCCGGACGGGATGGTGCTCTACGGCCCGCTGCTGACCTGGGCGGACGACGACGACGCGGGAGCGGACGACCGGCGCGCCGGACGGCTCGGCAGGTTCGACGCGCAGGCCGAGGGCGGTGCCGGCGCGCCCGCCCCGCGGCTGACGGGCCGGTTCCGGCTGGAGGCCAGGCAGACGCTCGACTGGGACCTCACGGTGTTCCCCTCGTACGAGGACGAGCCGCTGGCCGTGGACGTCGACAACACGCTCGCGTCGACCATCGAGTACTGGACCCAGTGGTCGGCGGAACGCCGCGTGGACACCGGCCACAACACGCAGGTGCTGCGCTCGATGCTGGTCCTGCGGGCCCTCACCCACACGCGGACCGGCGGCGTCGTCGCGGCACCCACCGCGTCGCTGCCCGAGAGCCCGGGCGGCAGCCGCAACTGGGACTACCGGTACGTCTGGCTGCGGGACGCGGCGCTCACGATCGAGGTCGCCGTCGCGCACGGGCGCGCGAACGCCGCCCTGCCGTGGCGCGACTGGCTGCTGCGGGCCGTCGCCGGCGACGCGGACCACGTCCAGATCATGTACGGGGTGGGCGGCGAGCGGGAGCTGACCGAGAAGGTCCTCGGCCACCTCGCCGGGTACGAGGGGTCACGCCCGGTGCGCATCGGCAACGGCGCCGCCGACCAGTACCAGGCCGACGTGGTGGGCGAGGTGATGATCGCCCTGGCGCGGCTGCGCGACGCGGGTGTGGCGGAGGACGAGTGGTCCTGGGGGCTCCAGAAGAGCCTGCTGCGGTTCTGCGAGCGGAACTTCGACCGCAAGGACAACGGCATCTGGGAGATGCGCGGCGAGCTGCACCACTTCACGCACGGGCGCGTGATGATGTGGGCCGCGTTCGACCGCGGCATCCGCGCCGTCGAGCACCCGCACGGCCTCGACGGTCCTGTCGAGCGGTGGCGCGAGCTGCGCGAGCAGCTGCGCAGCGAGATCGAGGACCTCGGGTTCGACGCGGAGCAGAACAGCTTCACGCAGGTGTACGGCGGCACCCGCGTGGACGCGTCACTGCTGCAGCTGCCGCACACGGGTTTCCTCGCGCACGACGACCCGCGCATGCTCGGCACGGTCGCCCGCATCGAGTCCGAGCTGGTCGACGACCACGGGCTGGTGCACCGCTACCGCACCGACAACGGCATGGACGGGCTCGCGGGCGACGAGCACCCGTTCCTCATCTGCAACTTCTGGCTCGTCGAGCAGTACGCGCTCTCCGGGCGGCTCGACGAGGCGCAGGCCCTCATGGACCGGCTCCTCGGCTTCGCGAACGACGTCGGCCTGCTCGCCGAGGAGTACGACCCGGTCGAGGGGCGGCTGGTCGGCAACTTCCCGCAGGCGTTCAGCCACATCGGGCTGATCCGGGCGGCGGACGCGATCGCCGCCGCGTCGCGTCGGCCGCAGGCGGGCTGAGCCCCGGTCAGCCGTCCGCGGCGACCACGGGCAGGGTCAGCCGCGACGGGTGCGCGGCGTCGTGCAGCACCTGCTGGTGCGTGGTCACGAAGTCCGCCTCGGCGACGCTCGCGGCGGGCGCGCCCGTCCCGGGGTTGCGGTCGAACCGGGGGAAGTTCGAGCTCGACACGTCCAGGCGGATCCGGTGGCCCGCGGCGAACTCGTGCCCGACCGCGCCCAGCTCGACGACCAGCTCGTGCGGCTGGTCCGGGGTCAGCAGCGCCGGGTGCGCGGGGTCCTTGCGGCTCGCGCGGAGGATGCCGTCGACGAGGTTGAGGGCGGTCCCGTCGGGGTGGACGTCGACCAGCTTGGCCGTCCAGTCCGTGTCCGCCGCACTGGTGGCCGCGTGCAGCGTGAGCCGCACCGTCCCGATGACGCGCAGCGGTGCCGGCAGCGGGTCGCCGACGAACCGCAGCACGTCGGTGCGCCCGTCCAGCGGCCGCTGGTCCACCGACCCGCACATGCCTGCCGCGTCGCCCTGCGGCAGCAGCGTGTTGCCGCCACGGGTCGGCACCGGGTCGCGCGGGTCGAACACGTAGCGGCTCGCGGGCGTGCCCGCCGGTGCGGGCCCCGCCGCCAGCACCCCGGGGTGCAGGTGCAGGTCGACGTCCTGGGCCGGCGGTGGCCACGTCGCGTGGTGCGTCCACACGTTCGCCCCGGTCACGAAGACCTGGACCGGGGCGTCCGGGACCGGGACGTCGTCGGAGGCGAGGTGCGCCGCGAGGAAGTCGAGCAGCCGGGCGTCCAGGCCGATGGCCGCACCGCTCGCCGCGGGCCCGTGGTCGACGTCGCCGAGGGACCGACCCGCCGGTCCGTGGCTCCAGGGCCCGACCACCAGACGCGACCCCGGGTGCCGCGGCTCACGGGCGAACTCGCGCAGCGAGAGGTCCCGGAACACGTCGTGCCAGCCGGCGACCACGAACGTCGGCAGCGCGGGACGGTCCGGCAGGGCGTGCGCCCGCCAGTAGTCGTCGAGGTGCGCGTGCTCGGCCCAGTCCCGCCAGGCGGGGAACAGCTCGTCCAGCACCGGGACGTCGGTCAGCGGCGTGGTGGCGAACCCCGCGGGGAGCCCGCCCAGCAGGGCGGCCCACTCCTCCTGCAGCCGCGTGACGTCCTCCCCCGCGGCAGCGCGCCGCGCCAGCGGGACACCCGCCATGGCCGCCGCCCAGCCGAGGGTCGACCCGAGGTTGAGCGCCCCACCCGTGTACGTCAGCGACCACGGGTCGCTCGGGACGACGCCCGTGACCATCGCGCGCAGCGCCGGCGGCGCCCCACCTGCGGCGTACAGCTGGGTCTGCGCGACGTAGCTGCGCCCCGTCGTCGCGACGCGCCCGTTCGACCACTCCTGCTCGGCGCACCACGCGATCGTGTCGACGCCGTCGCGCTGGTCGTCGGCCCAGGGGTAGAACACCCCGTCGGACGCGCCGGTCCCGCGCAGGGCGACCATCACGAGCGCCAGCCCGCGCTC
>JAEWEJ010000125.1 GCA_023389455.1 Actinomycetes bacterium
CACCCCCACCGTCCCCGCGCGCCCTGGCGCGCTCGACCTCGTCGTCTGACGCGGGAGCCCTCATGAGCATCGACACCTCGTACGCCGCGACCGGCGCCGGCGCGGCCGCGTCCACGCCCGCCACGAAGGGCAACGACTCCCTCGACAAGCAGGCGTTCCTCCAGCTCCTGGTCGCGCAGCTGCGCTACCAGGACCCGACCAGCCCCATGGACACCTCGCAGCTCATGGCGCAGACCACCCAGCTGACGACCATGGAACGGCTCGTGGAGCTGTCCGACACCCAGCGCGAGGCCTTCGCGCTGCAGATGCGCTCGTCCGCCGCCGGGCTCGTGGGCACGCAGGTCGAGTGGGCCGACGCCGACGGCGTGACCTACCGCGGCCTGGTCACGGGAGTGTCCTACGCGTCGTCCGTGCCGACGGTGCGCGTCGGCGACGTGGACGTGCCGCTCGACGCGGTCGCGTCCGTCACGGTCGCCGCCGGCACCACCCCGCCCGGCACCACCCCGCCCGGTACCACCCCGCCCGACACCACCCCGCCCGCGACCACCCCGCCCGGCACCACCCCGCCCGCCGCGTCCGGCGACGACGACCTCACCCCCGACGCCTCCGGCGCCGGTCACACCCCCGCCTGACGCGGACCACCGAAAGGGAACCGACCATGCTCCGCTCGCTCTTCTCCGGCATCAGCGGTCTGCGCAGCCACCAGACCATGCTCGACGTCACCGGCAACAACATCGCCAACGTCAACACCACGGGCTTCAAGTCCTCGCAGGTGCAGTTCCAGGACACGCTCAGCCAGGTCCTGTCCAACGCCGGCGGCGCGCAGGACGGCGTCGGCGGCACCAACCCCGCGCAGGTCGGCCTCGGCGTGCGCGTCGCGGGCGTCACGACGAACTTCACGCAGGGTGCGTCGCAGACCACCGGGCGCAGCACCGACATGATGATCCAGGGCGACGGGTTCTTCGTCGTCCGCAAGGGCGCCGAGACGTACTACACGCGCGCCGGCTCCTTCGACTTCGACGCGACGGGCCAGATGGTGCTGCCGGGCGAGGGCGCGCTCGTGCAGGGCTGGGCCGCGACCAACGGCGTGGTCGACACGAACTCCGCGCTCACGGACCTGCGCGTGCCCGCGGGCACGACGATGGGCGCCGTCGCCTCGACCAGGGCGACCTACGACGGCAACCTCGACTCCGCCGCGGCGGACGGCACCACGAAGACGCTGACGGCCAAGCTGTACGACGCGGTCGGCACCGAGCGCACGCTCGCGCTGACGTTCACCAAGGACGCCACCGGGTGGAACGTGGCGGCCACCGACGGCACGGCCGTCGTCGCCCAGCAGCCCGTGACGTTCGACGCGAACGGCGCCATCACGGGCCCGACGTCGATCACCGTGGGCGGGGTCGCGGTCGAGCTCGCCCTCACCGGGTACGCGGGACTCGACACCGCGCAGGCGGCCACCGCGGACGGTCAGGCGGCGGGCACGCTGCTCTCGTTCGCCCTGGGTGCCGACGGCACGATCACCGGTGCGTTCAGCAACGGCCTCAAGCAGGTGATCGGCCGCATCGCGCTCGGCGCGTTCACCAACCCCGCGGGCCTGGAGAAGGCGGGCGGCTCGCTGTACCGCACGAGCGTCAACTCCGGTGAGCCGCTGATCGGCACGGCGGGCACGGGCGGGCGCGGCTCCCTGGCCGGCGGTGCGCTCGAGATGTCCAACGTCGACCTGTCGAGCGAGTTCACCAGCCTCATCGTGGCGCAGCGCGGGTTCCAGGCGAACTCGCGCATCATCACCACGTCGGACGAGGTGCTCAACGAGCTGGTCAACCTCAAGCGCTGATGGAGGGGATCGGGGCCATCGCCGCCCGCATGGCGCAGATCCGGCAGCTGGTCGAGCCGACGGTGGTCGTGGCGTCCGCCGCGACCGCCGTCGCCCGCCCGGCGACGGGTACCGCGTTCGCCGACGCGTTGACGCAGGCCGTGGCGACGTACTCGGCCGCACCGGCCACGACCGTCGACACGAGCCCGTCGTCGACGCGGCGCATCAACGGCGACATGCTGCCGAACGGCCTGGCGGGCCACGCGAACGGGCGGGTCCCGGACGCGGCGCTCACGCCCGTGGGGGACACCGGGCACCGGCTCTGGCAGCCGGCCGCCCAGCAGCTCACGCGGCTGATCGCCGACGCCCGGGCCGAGGGCGTGACGATCGGGATCACCGACTCGTACCGCACGTACGACACGCAGGTCGACCTGGTGCGGCGCAAGGGCCTGTACTCGCAGGGCGGGCTGGCCGCCGCGCCCGGCACGTCCGACCACGGGTGGGGGCTGGCCGCCGACCTGCGTCTGGACGACCGCGCCCAGGCGTGGATGCGCGCCAACGCCGGCCGCTACGGCTTCGCCGAGGACACGCCGCGCGAGCCGTGGCACTGGGCGTACCAGACCTGACGCCCCCAACCGGCCCGCACCGGACGCGTCCGACGCCTCAGGCCCGGGCGCACCCTGCCGATGGGCAGGGTGCGCACCACGGACGGGGCGCACACGCAGGGTGCCGGCCGGTGCCGCTCCCCGCGTACCGGAGCGGGACCAGGGACGGGGCATGCCGTGATCGTCGTGACGCGACTCAGCGGGGGAAGGTTCGGGGTCAACCCCGACCTCGTCCAGCGCGTGGACAGCGCGCCCGACACGATCCTCACCCTCGTGGACGGCACCAAGCTCATCGTCCGGGAGTCGCTCGAGGAGATCATCACCCTCGTCCGCGACCACCGTGCCGGCCTGCTGGCCCGGGCACGCGACATCGAGCGGCTCGGCGCCGTGCAGGCGGTCCCCGACCTGCACGACGACGACGTCGTGCCGCCGCCGGTCCCGCTGCGTCCGAGGGGGAACTGATGGACCCCGCCGGCCTCGTCGGCATCGTCGTCGCGTTCGGGGCGATCTTCCTCGCCCTGACGCTCGAGGGCGCCGACCCGATGTCGATCCTGCTGCCCGCGCCACTGATCCTGGTCTGGGGCGGCACCCTCGGGGTGGGCCTGGCCGGGCACACCCTGAAGGACGCGTTCGGGGCGTTCGCGGCCGTGCCACGGGCCCTGAGGGCGCGCGCGCCCAAGCCGGGCGCCAACGTCGACACGGTCGTGGCGCTCGCGGAGCGCGCGCGCCGGGAGGGTCTGCTCGCCCTCGAGGACGACGCACGCCAGGTCGAGGACCCGTTCCTGCGCGAGGGGCTGCAGGCCGCGATCGACGGCACCGACCCCGAGGACCTGCGGATGATCATGGAGGACCGGATCGCCACGAAGCGCACGGCGGACCGGGTGCACTCCAAGTACTTCGTCGACATGGGCGGCTACGCGCCGACCATCGGCATCATCGGCACCGTCATCTCCCTGGTGCACGTGCTGGAGAACCTCGCCGACCCGTCCGCTCTCGGCCACTCGATCGCCGCGGCCTTCGTCGCGACCCTGTGGGGCATCCTCTCGGCCAACGTCGTGTGGCTCCCGCTCGGCACCCGGATCCGTCGGATCTCCGACCTCGAGTGCCAGCAGATGGAAATCACGCTCGAGGGTCTGCTGGCCGTGCAGGCCGGCGCGAACCCGCGGCTCGTCGGTGAGCGGCTGCGCAGCCTGCTGCCCGACGCGGGCGGCCGCGCCGACCCGGGGAAGGCTGCCGCGTGAGCGGTCCGCGCGGGCGCCGGCGTCGTCGGGTGCCCGAGGAGGAGCACGTCAACCACGAGCGCTGGCTCGTCAGCTACTCCGACATGGTCACCGTGCTGATGGCCCTGTTCATCGTGATGTTCGCGATCAGCCAGGTCGACCAGGAGAAGTACATCGCGCTGAGCAAGTCCCTCGCCGCCGGCTTCGGCGACGTGCGTCCCGACGCGCCCGTCGACGTCCTGGACGGCAGCCGCGGTGTGATGGACGGGATGTCGCCGCACGAGGGTCAGGCCGTCGACCAGGTCGCCGCCGGGCTCGTCGACGCGGACGCGGGGCTGGGGGACCAGGGCAGCGCCCCGTCCTCGGTGCCGTCGGTGGACCCCGAGCTCCTCGCCGCCGCCCAGCAGGAGGCGGCCCACCTCGAGCAGATCCGGGAGATGATCCGCACGAGCCTGGCCGCCGAGGGCCTGGCCGACGTGGTGAGCTTCCGCATCGACGACCGCGGCCTGGTGCTGGGGCTCGTCGCCGACGACGTCTTCTTCGCACCGGCGAGCGCCGTGCTGACCGACACCGCCCGGCGGGCCCTGGACGTCGCGGGACCCACGCTGGTGGGGCTGAGCGAGCAGATCGCCGTGGAGGGCCACGCCAACGTGCTGCCCGTCTCCGGGCGCTACCCGACCAACTGGGAGCTGTCGTCCGACCGTGCGACGCAGGTGCTGCGGCACCTGGTCGAGCAGGACGGCCTGCCGCCCGGCCGGGTGTCGGCCGTCGGCTACGGGGACGCCCGCCCGATCACGGCCGGGCTGGACGACGTGTCGCTCGCCGCGAACCGTCGCGTCGACCTGGTCGTGCTCAGCGACGCCCCCGAGCGGGTGCGTGAGCTGGTCCCTGCGGTGGTCACGCCGTGACCGCCGTCCGCCACCCCGAGACGGAGGTGTGAGATGCCCGTCGAGCAGCGCATCGTGTCCCGGCAGAAGATCGGCGCCGGAGCCGCCGCGACGCCGACCCCGGTGGTGAAGCCCCGGGAGGAGCCCGCGGCCCCGCCGCGCCGGCGGCGGACGGGGCTGGTCGTCGTGCTGGTCGTGGTGCTGGCGCTGGCCGGCGCGGCCGCGTGGTTCCTGCTGGGCCGCGGCGAGGCCGGGGCCCCCGCGGAGCCGGTGGAGCCGACGCCCGTGGCCGGGGAGGTCGTGCACGTCGACGCCATCAGCATCAACCTCGCCGGTGGCCACTACCTGCGCCTCGGGATGGGCATGCAGATGACGGCGGACGCCCACGGCGCCCCGGACGTCTCGCGCGCCCTGGACCTGGCGATCTCCCTGTACTCCGGCCGCACGGTCGAGGAGATCGGCGACCCGGCGACGCGCGACGCGCTCAAGGCCGAGCTCGCGGGCCTGCTCGCCGAGGCGTACGAGGGCGAGGTGATGGACGTCTACCTGACGAACTACGTCACGCAATGACGTGACCGCCGCGGCGCCACGGAGGGCGCCGCCGTCGCTCCCCGCCGCGCGCGACCGTGCCGCGCGGCGCACCGCCCAGGACGGGTGGCGGGAGATCTGCCGCACGGTCGCGCACCACGGTCGGCACGCACGCTTCCCGTGCCCTCGTTCTCCTCACGACCGTGCCCGGCCCGCCGATGGGGTGGCGTGACGACGTCCCTGCCCGCGCCCGGCGTGACCTCGCGCCGCCGCGCACGCGCCTCCGAGCCGGTGCCGTACGACTTCCGCCGGCCCGTGACGCTGTCCCGTGAGCACGCCCGCCACCTGTCGATGGCGCTGCAGCGCTTCGCCCGCCAGTGGGGCACGCAGCTCACCGCCCGGCTGCGCGCGCTGGTCCAGGTGACGTTCGAGGACATCGTGCTCGTCACCTACGACGAGCACGTCGCCGGGCTGCCCACGCCGACCGCGCTGCTGGTGTGCACGATCGACCAGCCGCGGGGCACCGCCCTGCTGCAGATGCCGGTGGCCACGCCGCTGGTGTGGGTCGACTACCTCTTCGGCGGGCCGGGCCTGGGTGACGACCGCGAGGGCCGCGAGCTCACCGAGATCGAGACGACCGTGGTCCGCGACCTGGTCGACCGCGCCCTGGCGGACCTGTCCTACACCTTCGCGTCGATCATGCCGCTGGAGCTGACGGTCCGCTCCGTGCAGTACAACCCCCAGTTCGTGCAGGCGGTCGCCGCCACGGACGCCGTGCTGTCCGCCCGCTTCACGCTGCGTGTCGGGGAGGACCGCGTCGACACCGCGACGCTCATGCTCCCGGCGGAGCCGGTCCTGGCCGCGCTGCGCGCCGAGCAGCGGCACGACGGCGAGGTCCAGAGCGGCGACGCGATGGACCACGCCCGTGCCGACCTGGAGCGCGCGACGCTCGAGGTGCCCGTCGAGGTCGCCGTCCGCTGCACGCCGCGCACGCTGCACCCCCGTGACGTCGTCGACCTCGCGGTCGGGGACGTCCTGCCGTTGTCCCACCCCGCGAGCCGCCCGCTGGAGGTGGTCGTCGACGGCGTCGTGCTCGCGCACGCCGCTGCCGGTACCCACGGCTCCCGGCTCGCCTGCCAGGTCGTCAGCGTCGAGGAGAAGTCCGCATGAGCACCACGTCCACCGTCGTCGACGCGATGGCAGCAGCCACCGCCGCAGCCGCGCTCGTCCCCGCCGCCGTGCCGCTGGTGGCCGTCACCACCGGGGCGCCGCCGCCCGCCGACACGCCGGCCGTCGTGGCCGGGGTCGTGGGGCGGGTGGCCGCCGACGTCGCGCTCGTCCTCGGGCCGCAGGTCGCCCAGACCCTCGCCGAGGGCACCGACGGGGGGCCGCTGGAGCCCGCCGCGGCACTGCGTCCCGCACTGCAGGCCGCAGCGGCCACGTTCGGCGACGGCGTGCTGGAGCCCGCCCGCGCCACCACGGCAGGGCTCGTGGTCGGCCCCGACAGCCACGTCGTCGCGCTCCAGGGCGACGGCGTGACCTACGCGTGGCTCGTGGTGCGTGAGCGTCCCGGCGTCCCGCAGGCGTCCGACGCCCCGGGCGTGCCCGCCCAGCGCGGTGCGTCGCTGCGGGCGCTGTACGACGTGGACCTGACGCTGACGGCCGAGATCGGGCGCACCCGCCTGCCGCTGCGTCAGGTGCTGGACCTCACGCCCGGCACCGTGCTGGAGCTGGACCGCGCGGCGGGCGGCCCCGCCGACCTCGTCGTCAACGGCCGGCTCATCGCGCGCGGCGAGATCGTCGTGGTCGACGAGGACTTCGCCATCCGCGTCACCGAGATCGTCAGCGCGCCGGACGCGGGCTGATGGAGGGTCTCCTGCTGGCCGGGCGCGTCCTGCTGGCGCTCGCGTGCGTCGTGGGTCTGGTCTGGTACCTGGCGCGCCGGTTCGGCGCGTCGCGGCCGGCGGCCGACGACCGTGAGCCGCGGGTGCGTCTGATCGACCGGCAGGCCCTCACGCGGGGCTCCGGGGTCGCCGTCGTGGCGGTCGGCAACCGGCGCCTGCTCGTCGGCTTCGGCGAGCAGCAGGTCGCGCTGCTGACCGAGCTGGGCCCCGTCGTCGAGCGCAGCGGCACGGACGCCCCCGACGGCGGCGAGCCCGCGCGCCGGACGACCCCGGACACGGTCCCCGCCGCGGGCGGTCCGCTGCACGGCTCGGTGCTCTCGCCGCAGACCTGGCGCGACACGATGCGGGCGCTGCAGGACCGCACGGTGCGGCGATGACGCCCGCGCAGGGGGCAGCGGGGACGCGGGGGGCGTCGGCGCGGGTGCGGGCGGTCCTGCTGGTGGGCGCCGCGCTGCTCGTGCTGCTGGTCGTGCAGGTCGTCCTGGCCGGCGCCGCGCACGCGACCGTGACCCCGCCCACCCCGCCGGACGCACCGGGCGTCGGCGAGGTGACCGTGCAGGTCAACGGCATCAACGGCACACCGAGCAGCTCGATCGTGGTGCTGCTCGGCATCACGCTGCTGTCGGTCGCGCCGTCCCTGATCCTGCTGACGACGAGCTTCACCAAGATGGTCGTGGTGCTGTCCCTGACGCGCAACGCGCTCGGCCTGCAGGGCGTCCCGCCCAACCAGGTGCTCGCCGGCATCGCGCTGTTCCTGTCGCTGTTCGTCATGGCCCCGGTGCTCGGCGGGGTCAACGACGCGGGCGTGCAGCCCTACCTCGACGGCAGCCTGACGTTCACCCAGGCCGTGGACGCGGGCCAGCAGCCGCTGCGGGAGTTCATGCTGGCCCACACCCGGGAGGCCGACATCGCGCTGCTGACCCGCGCGGCCGACCGCCCGAACCCGACGACCCCCGACGACGTGCCCTTCACGGTCCTGGCCCCGGCGTTCCTGCTGTCCGAGCTGCGGGCCGCGTTCATCATGGGCTTCGTCATCTTCGTGCCGTTCCTCGTCATCGACCTGGTGGTCTCGGCCGCCCTGATGGCGATGGGCATGATGATGCTGCCGCCCATCATGGTGTCGCTGCCCTTCAAGCTCCTGCTCTTCGTGCTGGTCGACGGCTGGGGACTGGTGGTCACCGCGCTCGTCGGCTCGTACACCGGGAGCGGCTGATGGACACCAACGCGGTCCTCGACATCGGCCTGGACGCGCTGCTCCTGGCCGCCAAGCTGGCGGCGCCGGTGCTGGTGACGGCCCTCGTGGTCGGCTTCACGGTCTCCCTCGTGCAGTCCGTGACGCAGATCCAGGAGGTGACGCTGTCCTTCGTGCCGAAGGCGGTCGCCGCCGGTGCGGTCCTGCTGTTCTCCGGGCACTGGATGATCACCGAGCTCGTGACGTTCACCCACGAGCTGTACGCGCGCATCCCGGCGCTGGTGGGCGGGTGAACGCACCATGGACTCCGTCGCCGTCACGCTGCCGCTCGCCGCGGTCCAGACCACCCTGCTCGCCTCGGTGCGCATGATCGCGTTCCTCGTGGTCGCGCCGCCGTTCGCGCAGCGCGGCATCCCCGGGCCGGTGAAGGTCGCGCTGGGCACCGGGCTGGCCCTGGCGGTCGCGCCCCGGCTGCCGCAGGTCGAGGCCGACTCCACGGCCGTGTTCGTCGGTGACCTCGTGCTGCAGGCGCTCGTCGGTGCGGCCACCGGGTTCCTCGTCTACCTGCTGTTCGCGGCGGTGCAGTCCGCCGGCTCGCTGATCGACCTGTTCGGCGGGTTCCAGATCGCGATGGCGTTCGACCCGATGAGCATGACGAACGGCGCGCAGTTCTCCCGGCTCTACCAGATGCTCGCCGTGGCGCTGCTGTTCGCGTCGGACGGCTACCAGATGGTCGTCGCGGGCCTGGTGCGGACCTTCGACGCGCTGCCGCTGGGCGTGATGTTCTCCACGGCCGCCTACGGCCGGAGCGTCGCCGAGGGGCTGACGGACATGTTCCTCGCCGCCCTGCAGATCGCCGGGCCGCTGCTGGTCGTCCTGTTCCTCGCGGACGTGGGGCTGGGTCTGCTGACCCGGGTGTCCCCCGCGCTCAACGCGTTCGCGCTGGGCTTCCCGCTGAAGATCCTGCTGACGCTCACGCTGTGCGGGTTCGCGCTGCTCGCGCTGCCCGGCATCCTCGGCGTGCTCTCGCAGGACGCGAGCACCCACGTCCCGGCGGCGCTGCGATGAGCGGGGGCGACGGCGGCGAGCGCAGCGAGAAGGCGACACCCCAGCGCCTGAAGGACGTCCGGCGCAAGGGCCAGCTGGGGCGCTCGCAGGACCTGTCCGCGTGGGTCGGTCTGGGCGCGGCCGCGCTCATGCTGCCCGGCGTCCTGGCACGGGCGCAGGGCGCGGCGACCGACCAGATGGCGCAGGTGCGCGCGGTCGCCGTCACCGCCGACCCGTTGCAGGCCGTCGAGGTGCTGCGCGGTGGGCTCGTGAGCCTGCTCGCGACGCTCGGCCCGATGTTCGCGGTGCTCGTGCTGGTGACCGTCGTGGTCGCCGCGGCGCAGGGCGGCATCACGTTCCGCAGCATGAAGCCCAAGTTCGACCACCTCAAGCCCGCGGCCGTGGGCAAGAAGTTCTTCGGCGCCCAGGCGTGGTGGCAGGGTGCCAAGACGCTGCTCAAGACGCTCGCGGTCGGGGCCGTCCTGGTCGTCGGCGTGCAGTCGATGGTCCCCACCCTCATGGCCTCGGGCACGATGCCGCTGTCCGCGATCCTCGGGGCGGCCGGGACCGGCGCGGCGGACCTGCTGCGCGGCGGCATCGCCGCAGGCATCGGCCTGGCCCTGGTCGACCTCGCGGTCGTCCTGAAGCGCAACCGCAAGTCCACGCGGATGACGAAGCAGGAGATCAAGGAGGACCACAAGCGCACCGAGGGCGACCCACGCGTCAAGGGAGCGATCCGCGCGGCCCAGGCGCGCATGAGCCGCAACCGCATGATGGCCGAGGTCGCGCACGCCGACGTGGTGCTGGTCAACCCCACGCACGTGGCCGTGGCGCTGCGCTACGAGCCGGGCACCGGGGCGCCGCGCGTCGTCGCCAAGGGCGCCGGCGCGGTCGCCGCCCGGATCCGCGAGCTCGCCGCCGAGCACCGCGTGCCGCTGGTCGAGGACGTGCCCCTGGCACGTGCCCTGCACGCCGCGTGCGAGGTCGACCAGGAGATCCCCGAGCAGCTGTTCACCGCCGTCGCCCGGGTGCTCGCGTTCGTCATGGCGCTGCGGCGCCGCGGCGCGAGCGCCGGGCACCACCGTCTGCCCACCGGCTCCGCGCTGCCGGCCGGCACCCCCGTCCCCCCTCGAGGCCGGCGCCCCCGCGCCGGCACCGCCACCAGGAGCTGACCCGTGCAGAACCGTTCCGTCGCCCGCCTCGCGGTGCCCGTCGGGGTCGTCGGCATCGTGCTGATGCTCGTCGTGCCGCTCCCCGCGGCACTGCTCGACGTGCTCATCGTCGTCAACATCACCGGGTCGCTCGTCGTCCTCCTGACCAGCATGTACGTGCGCAAGCCGCTGGACTTCTCGGTCTTCCCGTCGCTGATCCTGGTGCTCACCCTGTTCCGCCTGGGGATCAACGTGGCCAGCACGCGCCTGGTGCTGCGCGACGGGTACGCGGGCGAGGTGATCGACGCGTTCGGCCACTTCGTCGTCGGCGGCTCGCTCGTCATCGGCCTGGTGATCTTCCTCATCCTCGTGGTCATCCAGTTCGTCGTCATCACCAGCGGCGCGGGGCGCGTCGCCGAGGTCGGGGCGCGCTTCACGCTCGACGCGATGCCGGGCAAGCAGATGGCGATCGACGCGGACCTCAACTCCGGCCTCATCGACGAGGAGCAGGCGCGCCGCCGCCGCGCGGAGATCTCGGCCGAGGCCGACTTCTACGGCGCCATGGACGGTGGCTCGAAGTTCGTCAAGGGCGACGCGATCGCCGGCATCGTCATCACGGTCATCAACCTCGTCGGCGGGTTCGCCGTCGGCATGCTGCAGATGGGCATGTCGGCCGGCGAGGCGATCGAGCGCTTCAGCCTGCTGACCATCGGCGACGGCCTGGTCACGCAGATCCCGGCGCTGCTGCTGGCCGTGTCCACCGGCATCGTCGTCACCCGGGCCACCGCCGAGGGCGACATGGGTACCGCCGCGGCCACGCAGCTCACGCAGTCCCGCACCGCGCTCACGGTCGCCGGCGGCGCGGGAGTCGCGCTGGCGCTGCTGCCCGGCATGCCGAAGGTGCCGTTCCTGCTGGTCGGCGGCCTGCTGATACTCGGCGCGCAGCGCGTCGGGGCACGGGAGAAGGAGACGGCCGCGCAGGAGGCGGCGGTCCCTGCGGCGGACGCGACAGCGCAGCCCGCCGACGGTCCGGAGCAGCTCATCGAGCAGATGCGGGTGCACACGCTCGAGATCCTGCTCGCGCCGGACCTGGTGGACCTCGTCGGTGCCGGCCCCGACCGGGACCTGCTGGCCCGGGTCCGTGCCCTGCGCCGCAAGGTCGCGCTCGACCTGGGGATCGTGGTGCCGCCGGTGCGCACCCGCGACAGCGTCGACCTGCCGCCGTCCACGTACGTCGTGCGTGTCGCGGGCGTCGAGGTCGGGCGCGGGCAGGCGCCCCCCGGGCGGGTCCTGGCGCTCGGCGACGACCTCGCCGCACTGCCGGGCACCGCGGTCGCGGAGCCCGTGTTCGGGCTGCCCGGCAAGTGGGTGCCGGCCGAGCTGCGCCACACCGCGGAGATCAGCGGCGCGACGGTCGTCGACCGGGTGTCGGTGCTGGTCACGCACCTGGCCGCCCTGGTGCAGCAGCACGCCGCCCGGCTGCTGGGACGCGAGGACGTCCGGCTGCTCACCGAGGGCGTCAAGCAGGTGAACCCGTCGGTGGTCGAGGAGCTCGTGCCCTCGCTGCTGTCCCTCGGCGAGGTGCAGCGGGTGCTGCAGGGGCTGCTGACCGAGGAGGTCGCGATCCGTGACCTCGGGCGCATCTACGAGGCCCTGACGCTGCGCGCCCGCGTGTCCACCGAGCCCGAGGGCCTGGTCGAGGCCGCGCGCGCCGCGCTCGGCCCGGCGCTGGCCGCCCCCTACGTGCAGGACGGCGCGCTGCGCGTCGTGACCCTGGACCCCCTGCTGGAGCACCTGCTGGCGGAGAACCTGCGGCACGGGGACCAGGGCAGCCAGCTGCTCGTCGACCCCCAGCGCCTGGACACGCTGCTGCAGCAGCTGCGCGGGGTCGTGGGCCGCGCCGAGGCCGAGGGGCGCGGCGTGGTGCTCGCCTGCTCGCCCGCGATCCGCCCGGCGATGCGTCGGCTGGTCGCGCTCGCGGACGCCCGGCTGCCCGTGCTGTCCTACACCGAGGTCACGGCCGCGGCCGTCCGCGTCGACACCGTCGGGGTGGTGAACGGTGACCACACGATTGCTGCTTGAGGGGCCCGACCTGGAGGAGCTCGTCGAGCAGGTGCGCGAGCAGCTCGGCAGCCGCGCGCGGATCGTGCGTGCCGAGCGCGTGCGCTCCGGCGGGTTCGCCGGGTTCTTCGCCAAGGAGCACTTCGAGGTGACCGTCGACGTTCCCGACGAGCCCGAGCAGTACGCGCTGCGGACGCCGTCACGCACGCCGGCGCGACCCGCCGGGATCGACGACCTGCTGGAGGCCGCCGACGCCGCCGACGGCCCCGGGGAGGGCACCGACGACGCGACGCCCGCGGGGGAGCGGACGGTGAGCGAGGCGACCCGCGAGTTCGCCGCCGTGCTGGACCAGGTGCGCACGCTCGTGGGGCTGCCGGTGCCCGACGTCGCCGCCCCGGCGCGGGCGGCGGCGCTGGCGG
>JAEWEJ010000276.1 GCA_023389455.1 Actinomycetes bacterium
TCGCCGATCAGCGTCAGGCGGACCGCACCGGCCGGCAGGCGTCGCGCGGCGGCCGCCACGACGTCGACGAGCGGCACCGCCCGCTTGCGCGGCGCGAGCCGCATCGTGGCCACGAGGCGCACCGGGGACCGCGGGTCGAGGTCGACGGGACCGGAGGGAGCCCACAGCGCGGTGTCGATGCCGTTGGGCACGACGTCGACGCGGGAACCGAGCATCGTCCGGACCCGCTCGGCCGCGGCGCCGCTGACGGCGCTCAGCGCCGCGGGCAGGCGCCCCCAGCGTGTGCGGCGCACGAGCGGTCCCGCGACGCCCGCGAGGCCGTCGAGCATGCAGTGCCACGTGATCGCCGTGGGCAGCCCCAGGCCGGTGGCGACCCGCACCCCGTCGAACGCGAACGGCGACACGACCCCCGCGTGGACGTGCACCGCGTCGGGCCGCACCTCGCGCAGCGCGGACCGGATCAGCCCGGGGCCCGCGACGGGGTTGACCGGCAGGTCGAACGGCAGGCGCGTGCCCAGCCGGTGCACGTGGACGCCGTCCTCGACGTCGACGACCCCGCCCCGCTCACCGCCCTCGCCGAGCGTCGCGGTGAGCACGTGCACCTCGTCGCCCGCGCGCGCCTGGTGCCGGGCGAGGTCCCCCACCTGCGTCTCGATGCCGCCCGTGCGCGGCGCGAAGCAGTCGGAGACGTGGACGACCCGCACGCCCGTCCCGTCAGCCCTGGGACGCGGTCGCGTCGATGCGCGCCTGCGCCTCGGCGTGCACGCGGCGCTCGAGCACGAACGACATGACGGGGACCACGCCCGCGGCGGCCATCGTGACCAGCCGGCCGAGACGCCAGCGCAGCGTGGACCACAGGTCGAACACGGTGACGAGGTACAGCACGTAGATCCAGCCGTGCGAGATCGCGACCCAGATCCCGAAGACGCCCAGCGGCTCACCCTCGGCGTCGTACCCGCCGGTGTGGAAGACGTACTTCGTCAGCATCTCGACGCAGAGCAGCAGCAGCATCGACCCGGTGATCCAGGCCATGACCCGGTACCGCGTCAGCGACCCGCGGGCCTTGCGCGCCCACACGGCGGCGTCGGGCGCACCCGGGGTCGTCGTCGGCGTGCTCGTCGGTCCGGTGCTCACGCTCGTCCTCTCGTCGTCCGTCGGCTCGGGGCGGCCGCGCACGCGACCTGCCCGCTCACTCCCACTCGATGGTGCCCGGCGGCTTGCTCGTGACGTCGAGCACGACGCGGTTGACCTCGGGGACCTCGTTGGTGATCCGCGTGGAGATCGTCGCCAGGACGTCGTACGGCAGGCGCGTCCAGTCGGCCGTCATCGCGTCCTCGGACGACACGGGCCGCAGCACGATCGGGTGCCCGTAGGTGCGACCGTCACCCTGCACGCCGACGGACCGCACGTCGGCCAGCAGCACCACGGGGCACTGCCAGATCTCCCGGTCCAGCCCGGCGCGCGTGAGCTCCTCGCGCGCGATGGCGTCGGCCGCCCGCAGCGTCTCGAGGCGCTCGGCCGTGACCTCGCCGACGATCCGGATGCCCAGGCCGGGGCCGGGGAACGGCTGGCGCCACACGATGCCCTCGGGTACGCCCAGCTCCAGGCCGACCGCGCGCACCTCGTCCTTGAACAGGGTGCGCAGCGGCTCGACGAGCTCGAACTGCAGGTCGTCCGGCAGGCCGCCGACGTTGTGGTGCGACTTGATGTTCGCCGCGCCCTCGCCGCCGCCGGACTCCACGACGTCCGGGTAGAGCGTGCCCTGCACGAGGAACTTCACGGTCTCGCCGTGCGCGCCGGCGTCCTCGACGACCTCGCGCGCCGCGTCCTCGAAGACGCGGATGAACTCGCGGCCGATGATCTTGCGCTTCGTCTCCGGGTCCGTGTGGCCCGCGAGCGCGGTGAGGAACCGCTCGCGCGCGTCGACGACCTTGAGCTGCACGCCCGTGGCGTCGACGAAGTCCTTCTCGACCTGCTCCGCCTCGCCCTCGCGCAGCAGCCCGTGGTCGACGAACACGCAGGTGAGCTGGTCGCCCACGGCGCGCTGCACGAGCGCGGCGGCGACGGACGAGTCCACCCCGCCGGACAACCCGCAGATGACCCGCGCGTCGCCCACCTGGGCACGGATCCGCTCGACCTGCTCGGCGACGACGTTGCCCGGGTTCCAGTCGGGCCGGATCCCGGCGCCCTGGTACAGGAAGTTCTCGAGCGCCTTCTGCCCGAGCGGCGAGTGCTTCACCTCGGGGTGCCACTGCACGCCGTACAGGCGCCGCTCGCGGTCCTCGAACGCGGCGACGGGGCTGCCGGCGCTCGTCGCGAGCACCTCGAAGCCCTCCGGCGCGGCGTGCACCGCGTCGCCGTGGCTCATCCACACCGTCTGCTGCTCCGGGCTGCCGTCCAGGACGGTGCCGGGGTCGGTGACCTCGACGGCCGTGCCGCCGTACTCACGCTGGCCCGTCTGCGCCACCGTGCCGCCCAGCGCCTTGGCCATCGCCTGGAAGCCGTAGCAGATGCCGAGCACCGGGACGCCGGCCTCGAACAGCTCCGGACCGACGAACGGCGCCCCGTCCGCGTACACCGACGACGGGCCGCCGGACAGGATGATCGCGGCCGGGTCCTTCGCCAGCATCGCCTCGACGGAGGCCGTGTGCGGCACGATCTCGGAGTACACGTTCGCCTCGCGCACGCGCCGCGCGATGAGCTGGGCGTACTGGGCGCCGAAGTCGACGACGAGGACCGGGCGGTGCGCTGTGGGCTGCGGGGGCGTGGCGGGTTCGGGGCTCTGCGTCACGCTCCTCAGCCTAGTCCGCGTCGGGGACCGCCCGTCCCCGCCGGCGACCGCTCCGGCGTGAGGCTCGGCACGGCCGAGACGACCACGCCCCGGGGGCCGACGTCAGTCCTCGGCGACGACGGTGAGGCTCTGCTCGATCCCGGCCACGAGCTCGGGGTCGAGGTCCGGCCCGGTCAGCTGCAGGGCGACCGCCTGGTGCTGCCGGTCCACCGCAGCCGTCCACAGCACGCCGTCGTGCACCACGCCGTCCTCGGGCTCGTACGTGAACTCCAGCCGCGTGAGCTCGCGCCAGCTGCGGCCCAGCTCCTCCTCGTCGACGTTCTCCACCACGGAGTAGCCCGGCAGCCCGCCGACCTGGGCGGACGCCATCAGCACGGACTGCGCCATGAGCGCGTCGTAGACACCCACCGCCGGTGCCGCGGCCAGCTGCACGGTCGCGTCGTCGCCCTCGACGTCCTGCCACGAACGGGTCCACCGCTCGTTCAGCTCACCGGTGTCCACCCACGAGCCGGGGACGGCGAAGCGCATCCCCTGCTCCTCCACCTCGGCCCACCCGTCGGGCGCGCCCGACCCGGAGGCGCACGACGCCACCACGCTCAGGGCCGCGAGCGCGGCGACGAGGCGGGCGGGACGGCGGCGGTGGGACATGGTGGAACCTCCACAGGTGGGTCCGGGGCGGGGCGACCGCCCGGGCGAACGGTCAGGACGTGTAGGTCACGGGCGGTGCCGGCGCCCGGCGGCGGGACGCGAGCGCCGGCTCGACGGCCTGGCGCACCCACCCCACCACGGTCGCCGCCGCGGCGGCCACCAGCACCTGGACCACCACGCCGACGACCAGGCCGGCCGTGGCGACGTCCGCCACGACGAACCAGGTCACCGGGGCGGCGAGCAGGGGCACGGCGCCGCCCGCCACGGCCCAGATCCCGCGCGAGGGCCGCCCGGCCAGCGGCACCACCGCGGCGGCGAGCACGCCGCACGCCGCCGGCCCCGCGATCCACGGCAGCCACGTCCAGGAGGGCAGCGACTGCGGGCCACCGTCGCCCACGGCGGCCATCAGCAGGGCGCCGGCGCCGTACTCCGCGACCAGGTAGCCGACGAGCCCGGCGGTCCAGCACAGGACGAGGTCCAGCAGCTCCACGGGGCGGGGCGTCGTCACGACGCCCTCCTGCACGTCTCGTCGGTGACGAGCGGACGGGTGCCGTCCTTGCCGGGGGCCCCGAGGAAGTCGGCACTGACCGCGTCGGCCGTCGCCTCCTCCCCGCTGACGCTGAACCCGAACTCCCAGCCCTTCTTCACCGCGGCCTCGAACTCCCACTTGTCACGGACGTTGTGGTACGTGATGACGCTCGTCGTCGCCTTCTCGTACAGGTGCTGCAGGAACGGGTCGTCCGACGGCCGGTCCGGCACCATCGCGGAGAAGGGCAAGGACAACGCCACACCGTAGTCGTTGCGCTCCCCCAGCCACCGGTCGACCATCGCCCGGTTCGAGTCGTCCACGGTGAGCCGGGTCGTGGTGACGGTCGAGCGGGACTCCTCCTTGCCGGCACCGCCCCCGACGTCGAACGAGTCGTTGCCCAGGCTGCCGGAGACGCCGCCCTCGCGGACCGTGTTGAAGACCAGCTCGGTGACCTTGCCGTCCTTGCCGCGCGTCACCGTGAAGGCACCCTGCGTCGAGCCCTGGGCCTCGATCTCCCCGACGACCACCGAGCCGCCGACGGCGCCCTTCCCGGACAGCTCGTACGTGTAGCTGCGCTCACCGGTGTCGTAGTTGTTCTCGATGGTGACGGCCGTCCCCGCCGTGGCCTCGAGGTGCAGGCCCACGTTCGGGTCGAAGAACTCCGGCTTCCCGTCGTCCCCGACCGTCCCCGTGGGGTCCTTCAGCCCCAGCCCCGCCTCCAGGCCGAGCTCGAGCTCCACGCGCGTGAAGCCGACGGAGGGGTCCTTCGGCTCGTCCTTCCACCCCATCGCCTTGGCACCCCAGTAGCCGCCCTCGTGCTTGAGCATCTCCTGCTGCAGCAGGTAGTCGTCGAGGTCGTCCTTCATGGCCTGCCACTGCTCCGGGGAGTCGAACTCCCAGGTGTCGCCGTAGGAGAACTTCACGCCGCCGCCCAGGTTCACCTCGACGCCCGCGTTGTCCCCGTTGCCGAGCTTGCCGGCGTCGAAGGTCCTCGAGGAGATGGCGCCCGACGCCCCGATCCCGGCGCCGTCGGTCGCCGTCACGCGGACGGTGCCGTCCGCGTACTCCTGGACGATGAACCCGGAGTCCTGCCCGAACGTGAAGAACCAGACCTTCACCTCCGAGGAGTACTTCTCGCTCTCCTCGTGCAGCATGCACACGGGCGGCAGGAAGTCGTCGTCGGTCGGCTCGTCGGCCGTGGACGGCACCCCGGCGTCGCACGCGGCGCCGGACCCGCCGTCCACGACCGCGGCGAGACGACAGAACGCGGCCTGCAGGTGGGGCGAGAACGCCGCCGCTCCCGCCAGCGCCCCCGCCACCAGCAGGACGGCCACCGCCACGATGCCCAGCAGCTCGGTCGTGCCGATGCCGCGGTCGTCGCGTCGGTTCCTCCGGTCGTCCCGCATGGGCCGCACCCCTCCTCGTCGTCGCCGTCACCGTACGGACGGCACGGCACCGCGCGATGGGCCCGGGGGTCCACCGACGGGCCCAGCCGGGACCGGGCGCGGGCCCAGTCGGCCGGGCGCCACCCGGTGGGACCCGAGCGGGGCCGCCGGGGTCGGTCGGGGTCGGCCGGGTTCGGCCGGCGTCGGCTCAGCCGAGCGTGAGGCTCAGCACCACGGACTCCGCGGGCGAGCCCTCGAGGCTCCCGGCCGGCGCCACCGCGACCGCCGCCACCGTGGTGCGCGCGTCGTCCTGGACGACCAGACGCACCGCGTCGACCTCGGACGTCCCGTCCTGCGCGGCGACCTCCTCGGTCCACCTCGCCAGGACGGACTGCTCCGAGCCCGGCCACTGCACGCGGGTGCGCACGTAGTCGGACATCGCCGTGTTGCCCCGGGCTGCCTGCTCGGTCGTCCACGTCTGCTCGTCGACCGAGATGGCGTCGTCGGCGGCCCAGGTGATCTCGACGGCCGTCAGCGGGTCGTCGAACGTCACGACGAGCTGACGGGCCGCGGACCCGGTCGCCCGCTCCTCGACCACGGCGTCCGCCGGGACCACGACGGTGCCCGCGCCGTCCAGCTCGACGCTGCGCCCCTCGGGGGTGGCCACCGCGACCTCGGCGCTGGCGGTCGGGGCGTGCGGCCCGGACGACTCGGCCGCGTCGTCCGCGCCGGACGACGTCCCGCCGCCGCAGGCGACGAGCAGCGGCAGCGCCGCCAGCAGGAGGATGGACGGACGACGCTTCACGACGGGGCTTCCTCTTCCGTGGTCCTGCGGGGGACGTGGGGGCGGGACGGGCCAGGGAGACGCCGAGCGTACCGGGCGGCCCGTCTCACGACGCACAACCGGTCCAGTCGGCCCAGCCCCGACCGTTCCAGTACTGGGGGTTGCTCGTGGTGAGGGTCTGGGCGCTGTTGCCGAACTGGGCACCGAGACCCACACCGGCGATCTCACCGCCCGCCTGGAAGGCGAAGGAGGTGGTGCCGTCCACGGCGGCGTCCTGCCGGGTGAACGTCCCGCGCTCACGCGCCGCGTCCATGAACGTGCCGACCGCGCTCTGCGCACCGTCCCAGCGCGACACCGGGTCCTTGGTGGTGATGCCGGTCGCCCGCAGGAAGCCCTCCGCGATGCGCAGGCTCTCCTCGCCGGTCACGGACACCCGGGCGTCGTACATCGCACCGGCCGCGGGGTTCTCGTCGACGAAGGGGTCGCCGAACAGCATGGACGCCTGCAGCTTCGCGCTGCCCGCGGCCATGCCCTGGGCCTGCACGTTGAGCGGGTGACCGTCCGGGTCGTACGTCACGGCGACGAGCAGCTCCACCGTCCCGGACGCCGACGCCTCGCCTGCCGAGACCACGTGCTGCTGCACGCCGAGCGACGCGTCGACCTTGGCCGAGTAGTAGACGGTGGTGCGCCCGGTGGCCGTGTCCGCCCGCGCGCCGACGACCGCGGTCGTCTCGGCCTGGCCGGACGCCGACCCGAGCACGCCCGCGGCGGACCCGGAGCCCGCGCCGTGCACGCCCACGTGGCCGTAGACCTCGTCGGGGAGCCCCGGGTCGTAGCCGCCCGTGGCCCAGTTCCACAGGCCGCGGCCGGCGTCCCCCATCCACCCGACCACGGTGCCCGCCGGTCCGGCGCTCGAGCTCAGCACCTGCTTGAACGTGTTCCAGTCGCGCTCGCTCTTGAGGTGGTCGACCAACCGGTCACGCTCCGCCTCGTCGACCACCCACGTCATGCCGCCGCCGGCGAGCGCGGTGGCCGAGACCCCCGCCTGCGCCTCGGCGCCGAACGTGGCGTCGTCGACCGTGATCGAGACGCCCCCGCCGGCACCGATCTGACCGCCCACGCCGCCGGAGATCTCCCGCGAGACGCGGTAGGTGCCGCCCGCGAGCTCCTCGATGCGGATGAGGTCGCCGTTCTCGGCCTGGACCCACGTGACGCTCACCGCCATCGAGCGGTTGTCGCGCGTGTCCGTGATCGTGCACGCGTGCTCCGGCTCCTCCCGGTCGGCGGCGGACGGGAGCGACGCCTCGCCGCAGTCGCCCTGCCCGAGCGTCACGAGCCGGCACAGCTGCACCCGGATCGACTCCGTGAGCCACCGCCCGCCGGGGGTCACCGCCATCACGAGCGCGAGGACGAGCACGACGGCGACGGCCGTGGTGCCGAGCGCCTCGACGGACCCCTGGCCCGCGTCGGCCACGGCCGGCCGCGGGGCCGCGTACCCGTGCTCGGCGCGCCCCGTCCGGCGCGGCGGGACGGTGACCGCGGCGGCGACGTGCACGGCACAGAACACGACGAGCGTGGTGACGAGCGCCGGGACGACGAGGGCCTCGCCGGTCTGGACGGCGGCGGCGGCGCCGATGGCGCTGACCACCAGCGCCGAGGTGGCCCCCGACACCAGCGCCGTGGGGACGACGTCCGCCCGACGTCGCACCTCGCGGCGCCGCCGCAGCGCCAGCGTCGTCAGGACGCCCCCGAGCGCGAGCGGCAGGCAGGTCGCCAGCAGCAGCACGGCCGCGGCCACCGGTGCCGGCATCGCCAGGAGCGCGGGCAGCGTGGCAGGCACCGCCACGGCCGTGACCAGGAAGTAGCCCACCACCGACACGCCTGCACCGGCCCCGACGGGCCGCACGTCGACACTCGACACGGGCGGACCTCCTCTCTCGTCACGACTCGCGCGGTCCGTCCTCGGACCGCGTCCCACACACGCGCCGGTCAGGCCCTCACGGCCACGACCGCCACCCCGACGAGCAGCGCGGCACCGGCGCACAGCAGCAGCCCGACGCCCAGCAGCAGCACCCCGCCGACGGACCCGGCCGAGCTGCCCGGGCTCAGCCGCACGTCCTGCGGCTGACGAGGGTCGACCCACACGGTCACGCGGTCTCCCGGCCCGGCCGTCCCGCCGGCCACGCTCCTCGTGGGCAGCCCCTCGACGAGCGTGACGCGGCGCCAGCCGCCCGGTACGGGGTGGTCCAGCGTCACGCGCGCCGGCTGCACGAGGTGCGTCCGCTCCACGCAGACCGCCTCCACGGGCACCCGCTCCCGCGCCGTCCGCGACGCGCGTCGCAGCAGTCCGACGCCGCCGGCGCCCGCGCCGAGTCCCGCGACGAGCAGGACCAGCGCGAGCACGCCGACGACGACCGCGCCGGGGTTCAGCACGGCGTCGCCGCCGCGGACCCGCCCGCGACGCTCACGGCCTGGTCACCGGCAGGTCCTCCAGCGCGGGCAGCCACGGCACCTCGAGCGTGACCGTCTCGGTCGACGGGTCCAGCGGCGGGAACGTCGCGGTCAGCGGGACACCCTCGGAGAACGTCAGCGGTGCCGTCGAGCACGCGCACAGCAGGTTCTCCTCGTCCGTGACGCCCACCCCGATGAACGGCTGGTACCGCTGCTCGGCCACGGGGTCGACCAGCGCCACGTCCCGGATGTCACGCGCGAGCAGGTACCGCTGGTTGAAGACCGGCAGCCCCAGGTCCGCGGGCGACCCGTCCGGGGTCGCGAGCGTGAACCGGACCAGCGTGCTGTGCTCGTCCGCGAGCACCTGGGTCACGTCGACACGGGCGGGCACCTGGGCCGGCGGGTCCGTCAGCTCGCCCTCGACCGTGCCCACGGGCTCGGCCGTGCCGACGTCCCCGGCGAACAGCGCCGCCTCGAACTCCTCGGTGGTCATGCCGGGTGACGTCGTCGGCGTGGCGGACGCGCCGGTGGTCGGCGCGGGCGCCGCGGTGCCGGCCGGACGGCACGCCACGAAGACGACGGCGCCGACCACGAGCAGCAGGACCACGGCCGCGACGACCGTCCTCGTCCGCTTCACCGGGCACCCCCGACCGAGTACACGACGGTGACGCGCCGGTTCGCCTGCTTGCCCTCGTCGGTGCCGTTGTCGGCGACCGGCTCGTCCTCGCCCCGGCCGACGGCCGTGAAGGTGACCGCCGACCCGGAGCCCTGCTGCAGCGCGCCGACGACCGCCTGCGCGCGCTGCTCGGACAGCGTCTGGTTGTAGGCGTCGTCGCCGTCGGAGTCGGTGTGCCCCGTGACCACGACCTCACCGGAGCCGCGTGCGGCGATGTCCGCGGCCACCTCGGCCAGGCGGGCCTGCGCGTCGGCGGTGAGGTCCGCGGAGTCGAACGCGAAGGCGACGCTCGCGTCGAGCGTCACCCCGACCTCGACCGGGCTCTCCTCGACGAGGACCTCCTGCGCCAGGTCGCTCGACCGGCGGGTCAGCACGTAGCTCGACGCCTCGACGTCGGCCGTGGCCAGCGCAGCCGCGTCGGGCAGCTCCGGCCACCCCTCGCCCGGACGCGGCGCGGCCTCCTGCGAGACCGGTGCGAGGGCACCGTCCTCGACGGCCACCTCCCCCACCGCCGTGCCGTTGGGCATGACGACCTGGACCGAGGTCACGTCCGCAGGCAGCTCGGGGAACACCGCGTACCCGACGTGCAGCATCCCGGGGTCACCGTCGAACACCTCGTCCGGGGAGACCGCCAGACCGTCGTCGGTGCGCAGCGGCCGGTACGCCATCAGGTTGGCCGGGTCGACGAGCCGCACGTCCCACGCGGTGCCGACGTCCGACACCGAGGGCGCCTGGCGGAAGATCTTGAAGCCGTAGACGTCGTCCTCGCCGCCGGCCCCCAGCGAGTAGTAGAGCGCCGTCCCGCCGTCGACGCGTCGCACGCCGTGGACGACGCCACGCACCTCCGGGGTCGTGTCGTCCTGCTGGCCCCGCAGCGCGAACGTCGCCAGCACCGGGACCTCCTGGTCCGCCACCTGCACCGTCCCGGTGCCCAGCCCGTCGCCCGCTGCGCCCGCCGGCGCGGTGCCCACGAGCACCGAGCCGACCAGCACGGCGACCGACGCGACGGTCGCCACCGCTCTCCTCGTGCGCACTGCGTCTCCGCTCTCTCGTCCGTCCGCCGGACCGCTCATGAAACCAGACGGGGCTCCAGGCCCCGTACCTCGTCCGTCGCCCGCGTGACCAGCTGCGCGACGGTCGACCCGCTGACCGAGAAGCCGTCCGCGCCGTCGCACCGGAAGGTGAAGCCCCACGGCCCGTAGACCGGCTGCGGCACGAACGGCGGCGTCGGGCTGGGGGTCGGCGTCGGGGTCGGCGTCGCGGTCGGGTCGGGGGTGGGCGTCGGCGTCGGCTCCGGCGGCTCGGTCCAGCCCACGATCTCGCGGCCCGCACGCGCCTCGCACGACGCGAGCTCGACGCCGACCCGCGCCTCGGCGCGCGCGTCGAGCGCCACGTTCTCGGGCCCGGTCGGCTCGTCGAGGCGCACCGTGACACGGACCCGGTCGCGGGACGCCTGGTGCTGGTACTCGGTGAGGACGGCGCCGTTGCGGGCCGCGTACTGCGAGGCCTGGGTGACCCCCGCCCCGCCGGCGGTGGCGGCCGACAGCCGCCACGTGGCGGACGTCCCGGTGAGCGCCGCCGGCCAGAACGCCCAGGCGAGCCCCGGCAGCTCGCCCACCGCGGTGTCGCGCGCCGCCACGGCGCCGGCGAGCGCGGCGGCGTCCGCGCCCGTCTGGGTCCGTCCCTTGCCCTCGGTCGCGCGCAGCAGCGGCTCGACCGCCACGAGGAGCAGGGCCGTCATCCCGACGACGACGCACACCACGAGCGCCGTCGTCGCGGCACCCCGGTCGTCGCGACGTCGCGACCACCACGTGCGCACACGGCCCGCCCCGAGTGTCATGCGAGGGACCTCCGCTCCCGCCCGGCCGCGCGGGCCGAGCACGTCGACGCCCCCCCCCGGGTTGTACCCGGGCCCCCCGCGCCCTCGAATAT
>JAEWEJ010000278.1 GCA_023389455.1 Actinomycetes bacterium
CGACCGCCGCGGTGGCGCTCGACGCGTGGCACGACCGGCACCCGCGCTGCCCGCGCTGCGGGGCGCCGACCCGGGTGGCGCAGGCCGGCTGGTCGCGCGTCTGCGACGTCGACGGCTCGGAGCACTACCCGCGCACGGACCCGGCCGTGATCATGGCGGTCGTCGACGACGACGACCGGCTGCTGCTGGGCCACGCCGCTGCCTGGCCGGCCGGTCGGTGGTCGACCCTCGCGGGGTTCGTCGAGGCGGGGGAGTCCGCCGAGCAGGCGGTCCGGCGCGAGGTGGCCGAGGAGACCGGTGTCCGCGTGGGCGAGGTCGAGTACGCCGGCAGCCAGCCGTGGCCGTTCCCCGCGTCGCTGATGCTGGGCTTCCGGGCCCGCGCGACGAGCGTGGACGTGCAGGTCGACGGCGTCGAGATGGCGGACGCGCGCTGGTTCACGCGCGACGGGCTGACCGCTGCGGTCGAGGCGGGCGAGGTGGTGCTGCCCACCGGTGCGTCGATCGCGCGGGCGCTCGTCGAGGAGTGGTGGGACCGCCCCACCGCGTGAGCTGCGCTCGGGTGGCCGTCACGGCGTCGGCGTGAGCCGCGTCCCGGTCGCCGTCGGGCGGCGGCGTCGGGCGCGGGTCGGGTGGTCGGGCGGTGCGGGTGCCGTCAGAGGCCGAGCCGCTCGCGCACCTGGGCGAGCGAGGGGTTGGTGGCGGCCGACCCGTCGGGGAACACGACGGTCGGGACCGTCTGGTTGCCGCCGTTGAGCTGCTCGACCAGCGTCGCCGCCTCGGGCTGCTGCTCGATGTCGACGACGTCGTACGCGATCCCCGCGCTGTCGAGCTGCTTGCGCAGCCGGTGGCAGTAGCCGCACCACGTCGTGGAGTACATCGTCACGGTGCCGGGTGCCGGGGGCGTCGTCATGGGGTCCTCGCAGTGCGTACGGAGCGTCTCGTCCACAGATCCTCGCACGGGTGTCGGCGGGTGCTGGGACACTGGTCCGGATGTCTGCCGACTCCCTCCTCGACGCGCTCGACCCCGAGCAGCGTGCCGTCGCGACCGCCCTGACGGGCCCCGTGTGCGTGCTCGCCGGTGCCGGCACCGGCAAGACCCGGGCGATCACCCACCGCATCGCCTACGGCGTGCGCACCGGCGTGTACCGGCCGGCGTCCGTGCTGGCCGTGACCTTCACCGCCCGTGCGGCGGGCGAGATGCGGGTCCGCCTGCGCGACCTGGGTGCGAGCGGTGTGCAGGCGCGCACGTTCCACGCGGCCGCGCTGCGTCAGCTGGGGCACTTCTGGCCGAAGGTCGTCGGGGGTGCGCCGCCGCGCCTCGTCGAGCAGAAGGCGACCCTGATCGCGGAGGCGGGACGGCGCGTCGGTGTCTCCGTCGACCGCGTGTCGGTGCGCGACCTGGCGTCGGAGATCGAGTGGGCCAAGGTCTCGCTGGTCACGGCCGAGGACTACGAGCGCGCCGCGGCCGCCGTCCGGCGCCCGGCCCCGGCCGGCCAGGACGCGCAGGTGGTCGCGCGGCTCCTGACGGCGTACGAGGACGTGAAGACCGAGCGCGGGGTCATCGACTTCGAGGACGTCCTGCTGCTGCTCGCGGCCATGCTCGCGCAGCGCGGGGAGGTCGCCGACGAGGTGCGCGCCCAGTACCGGCACTTCGTCGTCGACGAGTACCAGGACGTGAGCCCGCTGCAGCAGTACCTCCTGGACCAGTGGCTCGGCGGGCGGCACGACGTCTGCGTCGTCGGCGACCCGAGCCAGACCATCTACTCCTTCGCCGGCGCGACGCCGCACCACCTGCTGACGTTCGCCGGCTCGCACCCCGGTACCCGTGTGGTGCGGCTGGTCCGCGACTACCGCTCGACGCCGCAGGTCGTCAGCCTGGCCAACCGGGTGCTCACCGCGACGCGTCGCCCGGGCGACCCGGTGCCCCTGCACCTGGTGGCGCAGCAGCCGGACGGCCCGCAGGTCCGCTTCACGGCGTACGACGACGACGACGCGGAGGCGGCCGGGATCGCCGCACGCGCCGCACGGCTCGTCGCGGCCGGTGTGCCCGCGAGCGAGATCGCCGTGCTGTACCGGACCAACGTGCAGTCGGAGGCCTTCGAGCAGGCCCTGGCGGCGGCCGGGGTGGGCTACCAGGTGCGCGGCGGCGAGCGGTTCTTCGCACGGCGCGACGTGCGCGACGCGCTCGTGCTGCTGCGCGGCGGCGCCCGCTCCGCGGACCCGGACGTGCCGCTGGGGCAGACGGTCCGCGACATCCTCACGTCCGTGGGGTGGGCGCCGCAGCCCCCGGCCGCGCGTGGTGCCGCGCGCGAGCGCTGGGACGCGATGCAGGCCCTCGTCGGCCTCGCCGACGACATGGTCGAGGCGCGGGGCGGCGCGACGCTCGCGGACCTCGTCGTGGAGCTCGACGACCGGGCGTCCGCCCAGCACGCCCCGACCGTCGACGGTGTCACGCTCGCGTCGCTGCACGCGGCGAAGGGCCTGGAGTGGGACGCCGTGTTCCTCGCCGGGCTCTCCGACGGTCTGCTGCCGATCTCGCTGGCGCAGACCGAGGCGGCCGTCTCCGAGGAGCGGCGTCTGCTCTACGTGGGGGTGACGCGCGCGCGCCGTCACCTCGAGCTGTCCTACGCCGCGGCCCGCACCCCGGGTTCCCGGTCGACCCGGACGCGCTCGCGGTTCCTCGCCGGGCTGTGGCCGGGCGAGGACACCGGCAGGAGCGGGCTGCGGGCGTCAGCCGCGGCGGACCCCGCCGTCCTCGAACGGCTGCGGCAGTGGCGCACCCGGGTGGCGGACGAACGGGGGGTCGCAGCGTTCCGCGTGCTGCCCGACGTGACCCTGGAAGCCGTCGCCGCGGCCATGCCGAGCGCGCCGGGGGACCTGCGGTACGTCCAGGGCCTGGGGCAGGCGCGCCTGCGCGAGTACGGCGACGCCCTCCTGCGCGTCGTCGCCGGGGACGCCACGAGCGCCACCGAGGGTGCCCGACACGATGCGCGGACGAAGTTCCGTTAATCGCTTGTGACGCCGAGACGGGCCGCCCTAGGGTGGTCACGTCCTTGTTCGCGGGGTGCTGCCGAAGAGGCGGGACCCGACCTGGAGAGGAGGTGGGTGCACTGATGGAGAGCAACACGATCGTGACGACGGTGTCGGCTGACGCGTACGCGCGGACCCTCAAGCCCGCCGCCGGGAACGTCCAGGGGATCGCTGTGCCCGCGTCCGGGCGCATGGGTCGTCTGCGTCCCGCGACGTCCGGCACCGATCTCCCACCCAGGACCCCGTAGCAGCAGCCCCACAGGCAGGCCGCGGAGTCCGAACTCGGATCCGCGGCCTTTCTCGTCTCTCCGGTCCTCACCGGGGCGAGCTGGCCCGATCCGGCCCCACAGCTCACCCGCAAGGACACCCAGGAGGACATCGTGCGGCTCACGACGCTGCTCGACACCGTGAACGAGGGCGGATCCGGCCCCTGGCCCGCCGGCAGCACCGCCACGACAGACGACCAGTTCGACCGGATGGTCGCCGACCTCATCCCGTGCCGCTCGCACGACGCCGAGCTGTGGTTCGCCGAGCGGCAGGCCGACGTGGAGCGCGCCAAGGCGCTCTGCCAGGGCTGCCCGATCATCGAGGGCTGCCTCGCCGGCGCGATCGAGCGCGCCGAGCCGTGGGGAGTCTGGGGCGGTCAGGTCTTCGTCGGTGGCGCGATCGTGCCGACGAAGCGAGGCCGTGGCCGGCCCCGCAAGAACCCGGCCGCCGCGTGACCGGCACCGTCGGGCCGTCCGAGCTC
>JAEWEJ010000293.1 GCA_023389455.1 Actinomycetes bacterium
GGGCGTGCGCGACGTCGCCCGCCCCCGACCCGCCCGCCCCCGACCCGCCCGCCGGTGGCCCGGCGGGCGGGTGCGGCGGGACCGGACCGGGCGTCACGGCTCGACGCACTCCCGGATCTCGTGCGTCGTCTCGGGAAGCAGCCGCACCAGGCCCTCGACCGTGGGCACGTCGGGCGCGTCGACCAGGTAGAAGCCACCGAGCTGCTCGGTGGTCTCCGCGAACGGCCCGTCGGTGACCTCCGTCGCGTCGCCGGCGTGCCGCACGGTGCGGGCGTGCGCCACCCCGGCGAGGGCCTCGCAGGCGAGGATCGTCACGCCGACGCCCGGCGCCTCCCGCGCGAACGCCTCGTGACCCCGGACGTACCGGGCGCGGCCCTCGGCGTCGGCGCTGCGGTACGTCTCCTCGTCCTCGTGGACGAGGACGACGAGCTTCACGACGCCACCGACGCGGCGTCGACGGTCGGTGCCGCCTGCTCGTCCTGACCGCCCACGGGCCGCAGCTCGATCGTCCCGGGGTCGTTCTCCAGCAGTCCGGCGGCCAGGTGCAGCAGACCGTCCGGGTCGGCCGTGCGGATCAGGTAGAACCCGCCGAGCTGCTCGGTGAGCTCCGCGAACGGGCCGTCGCTCAGCTCGGGACCGTCCGCACCGACGCGCAGCAGCCGTGCGGCGGACGGGCTCGCCAGCTCCTCGCCCCCGAGGATCTCGTGCCCGTGCGCGGCGCAGTCGGCGGCGAACCGCTCGTGCGCGGCGTAGGACGCACCCAGGTCGAGGCAGGCGTCGGGGTCGCCCCACAGCAGCAGGGTCCAGGTGCGTGGCGTGCTGGTCATCGTGCGGCCTCCGTCGTCAGGGGCACCCACTGTGCCCACTCGCCCTCATGACGCGCGAGCAGGTGCCTTTTCGACAGCGCCGTCATCCCGCGACCGTCACGCCGTCGTGCGCCGTGCCCCGCACCTCGACGCTGCCGCGCCCCTCGGCCTCGACGAGGGGCAGGGCGAGCCGCAGCAGCGCGTCGGGGTCGGCCGTGCGCACCAGGTAGTACCCGCCGAGCTGCTCGGTGGCCTCGGTGTACGGGCCGTCGCAGAGCACCGGCCGCCCGTCGGCACCCGGGCGCACCAGGCGGGCCGCGGTGTGCGGGCCCAGCTCCTCGCCACCGACGACCGTGTGCCCCTGCTCCGCGCACGCGGCCACGAACCGGTCGTGCGCGGCGAACACCTCGCCGAGGTCGAACGCGCCGGCCGGGTCGCCGCGCAGCAGCACGACGTGCAGCGGGGCGTCGGAGGTCCCGGCGTCCGGCCCGGCCGTCCCCTCGTCGTGCGGTCCGTCGTCGTGCAGCACCTCCGGGCGCAGCTCGAGCGTGCCGCCGTCGTGCGTGACCAGCGGCGCCGCGAGCCGCAGCAGCCCGTCGGGGTCCGCGGTGCGCACACGGTAGAGACCGCCGAGCTGCTCGGTCGTCTCCGCGAACGGCCCGTCGCTCGGTGCGCCGCCGACGGCCCGGACCCGCGCGCTCGCGGCGTCGGCGAGCTCCTTGGCGAGGAGGACGTCGTGACCGTGGGCGGCGCAGTCGGCCTCGAACCTCTCGTGCGCCGCGTACGCGGCGGCGGGGTCGAGCAGCGCGCCGGGGTCGCCCCACAGCAGCATCAGGTAGGTCGTCGGCGTCGTCATCGTGTCCTCCAGCGCGTCCTGGGGCACCCACTGTGCCCGGCACGCCCACGACGCGCGAGGACCTCCGGTTTCGACACCCCGGCTGCTACTCCACCCTGGCGATGCCCCGGGCCTCCAGCGCCGACTTGTCCGAGAGGGTGACCTCCTTCATGAAGAAGGCGATGACGAACCCCAGCACGGCGATCGGCACCAGGTACCAGAACGCGGGTGCCAGGGCGTCGGCGTACGCGTCGACGACGGCCTCGCGCAGCGCGCCCGGCAGCGCGCGCACCGCGTCCGGGGTGAGGGACTGGGCCCCGAACCCCTGCGGCACGTCCCCGGGGGGTGCGTCGCGCAGCGCGTCGCGCAGCTCGGTGGTGAGGCGGGCGGCGAAGACGGTGGAGAAGACGCTGGTGCCGACGGCCGCGCCGATCTCCCGCAGGAAGTTGTTGGTCGACGTCGCGACGCCCACCAGGTCGGGGGACACCGAGTTCTGCACCGCGATGACGATCGTCTGCATCACGAACCCCAGGCCGAGCCCGAGGACGAAGATCATCGCGCCGAACGTCACCATCGAGATGTCCGGGGTCAGCCGGGTGAGCCACGCCAGGCCGATCGTCGCGATGCCCATCCCGACGATCGGGAACGCCTTGTACCTGCCGCGCTGCGTGATGAGCAGGCCCGACCCGAGCGCGGTGATCATCAGGCCCACCGTCATCGGCAGCATCATCAGGCCCGCGTCCGTCGCGGTGGACCCGCGCGCCATCTGCAGGAACGTGGGCAGGAACGACAGCGCGGCGAACATCGTCATGCCGAACAGCAGGGCGATCGTCACCGAGACGGTGAACGTGCGGCTGCGGAACAGGTGCAGCGGGATCAGCGGGTCGGAGGCGCGCGACTCCGCCCACAGGAACGCGACCAGCGCGACGACGGTCGCCACCAGCAGGGCCGGCAGCTGCGGGTTGCTCCAGTCGTACCGGCGGTCGGACGAGATGGTGCTCCAGCTGGTCAGGAAGACGACGCCCGCGGTGGTCAGCGTCAGCAGCACCGCGCCGAGCACGTCGAGGCGGGCCGTCGAGCGGTGCGCGGGCAGCCGCAGCCGGAACCACGCGATCGCCAGCGCCACCAGCGCGACCGGCACGTTGAGCCAGAAGCACCAGCGCCACCCCGGGCCGTCCGTGAACCAGCCGCCCAGCAGCGGCCCGATCACGGTGGCCACGCCGAACACGGCCCCGATCGGACCCATGAACTTGCCGCGGTCCCGGGCGGACACGATGTCCGCGACGATCGCCTGGCTGAGGATCACCAGGCCGCCGGCGCCCAGCCCCTGCAGCGACCGCCACACCACCAGGTCCGTGAACGACCCGGACAGCGCCGAGCCCGTCGAGCCGGCGAGGAACAGGACCAGGGCCACGAGGAACGGCGCCCGCCGCCCCCACAGGTCGCCGACCTTGCCGTACACGGGCATGACCACGGCGATCGCCAGCAGGTACGCCGTGACGATCCAGCCCTCGCGGTCGGCCGCGCCCAGGTCACCGACGATCGTGGGCAGCGCCGTGCTCACCACCGACTGGTCGAGGGCGGACAGGAACATGGCCGCCAGCAGGGCGCTGAAGATGACGTAGACCGTGCCCCGCGAGAGGACGAACTCCGGTTCGCCCGTGTCCGTCGGGGGGTGCGTGGTGCCGCTCATGGGCGTGTCCTCGCTGCGCGTCGGGCCGCGAGCCCCCACCGAGCGCACGGCGCGGTACCGCGGGTGAGCACTGCCGGGGCGCACGGCCGGCAGCCGGACCCCCTCCCCGAGTGTGCTTCCGGCCCGTCCGCACCGCACGGCGTGCGGTCCGCGGGAGGCGTGCTTACGGTGGCGGGCGCCCGGCGACCCCGGGCAGCACCCCACCCAGAGGAGGCACCCATGTCCGACGCGGACCTCAGCGGCCGCCGTGTCCTGGTCGTCGTCACCAACTACGGCGTGGAGCAGGACGAGCTCGTCCTACCCGTGGAGCACCTGCGCGGCGACGGTGCGACCGTCGACGTCGCGTCCGTCGACGACGCGCCGATCCAGACGCTCGTCGGCGACAAGGACCCGGGGCGGACGCTCACCCCGACGACGACGCTCGGCGCCGTCGACGCCGACGCGTACGACCTGCTGCTCGTGCCCGGAGGCACCCTGAACGCCGACAGCCTGCGCCTGCAGGACGAGGCGGTGGCGCTGGCGAAGACGTTCGCGTCGTCGGGCCGGCCCGTCGCGGCGATCTGCCACGGCCCCTGGCTGCTGGTCGAGGCCGGGCTCGTCGCCGGCAAGCGCCTGACGTCGTACCCGTCCCTGACCACGGACGTGCGCAACGCCGACGGCACCTGGGTCGACGAGGAGGTCGTGAGCGACGACGCGCAGGGCTTCACGCTCGTGACGTCGCGGACCCCCGACGACCTGCCGGCGTTCCTGCGGGCGGTCGACGCGGCACTGACCGCATGACGCCCGACGGCCGGCCCGCACCTGAGCGGGCCGTGCGGGCCGGCCGTGGCGCCGCGGGGCCGGACCCGTGCACGGCTCCGGCGAGCGCGGCTGCCACGCGTCGGGCTCTCGCGTCCGGCGTGGTGGCACGCACGGAGGTGCCGGCGTGCCCGTGACCAGCGCGGGGCTGCTGCTGCACCACGGGCGTGGTGCGGACGCGCACGTGCTGATCGCCCACATGGGCGGCCCGTTCTGGGCCCGCAAGGACGAGCGCGCGTGGTCCCTCCCCAAGGGGGTCGTCGAGCCCGGCGAGGACGTGGGGACCGCCGCCCGCCGCGAGTTCCTCGAGGAGCTCGGCGTGTCGCCGCCGGACCTGCCGGCCGTGGACCTCGGGGCGTTCCGCTACTCCTCGGGCAAGGTCGTGCACGTCCTGGCGGTCGAGGTGCCCGCCGCGCTCGTCGGCTCGCCCGACGATCCCGCGTGCCCCGACCTGACGACGCGCCCCGGCATCAGCACCGCGCAGGTCGAGTGGCCGCCGCGCTCGGGGCGGCGGATCGACGTCCCCGAGGTCGACCGGGCGGCCTGGTTCCCGGTCGAGCAGGCCCGCCCGCTCCTCGTGGCGGGTCAGCAGCCCGTGGTCGACGCGCTGGTGGCGGCGACCGGCACGTGAGCCGGCGCCCGGACGCCGACCCGACGGTGCCGGACGCGGCGCGGTCCGCGACCGCGTCGGGTCACGGGGTCTCGGCGTCGTCCGCCGTGACGTCGTCCCGCCCGTCACCGGGGACGCCGCCCCGGCTGTCGCGCCGGCCGTCGCC
>JAEWEJ010000327.1 GCA_023389455.1 Actinomycetes bacterium
CCACATGTGTGGCATGGTCGGTTTCCCGGTCCCGAGGCGGTGGTCGCGCGTGCCGCCCGCCCCCGGCGCCAGCAGCACCCCGGCGACGCCGACGGGCCCCGGCCCGGCCCGCAGCACCCGCACGTCACCCATGCCCCCATCGTCCCCCGGCACCACCCACCGTCGCCGGACGGCGAGCGCCCCAGTGCGCAGAGCACGACATACCGCCCACCTGGCCGGACATCACCCGCTGCCCACCGGCGCTCCGTGCGGGCCCGCGGTTAGCCTGCCCGCCGTGAGCCGCGACACCCTCTCCCCCACCGACCGGACCCGCGCCGGGGCACTCTGCGAGCGCATCGAGGGCGTCTTCGACCTGCGCGTCGTCGGGCAGACGCAGCTGCGCACGTCCCTCGTGGTCGCCCTCATGTGCGGCGGGCACGTGCTGCTGGAGTCGGTCCCGGGCCTGGCGAAGACGACGGCCGCGCAGACGCTCGCACACGCCGTGTCGGGGTCGTTCCACCGCATCCAGTGCACGCCGGACCTCATGCCGTCGGACATCGTCGGGACCCAGGTCTTCAACTACGGGACGTCGCAGTTCACGACGCAGCTGGGCCCCGTGCACGCCAACGTGGTGCTGCTCGACGAGATCAACCGGTCCTCCGCCAAGACCCAGTCCGCGATGCTCGAGGCCATGCAGGAGCGGCAGACGACGATCGCCGGCGAGGTCCACCCCGTGCCGTCGCCGTTCATGGTGCTGGCCACGCAGAACCCCATCGAGGAGGAGGGCACGCACGTGCTGCCCGAGGCCCAGATGGACCGGTTCCTGCTCAAGGAGGTCCTCGACTACCCGCAGCCCGACGAGGAGGTCGAGATCCTCGACCGGATCTCCGACGGCCGCATGACGCGCCCGCTGCGTGCGCAGCCGCTGGCGCTGGAGGACGTCACCTGGCTGCAGCGGGCCGTCGACCAGGTGTACGTCGACCGCTCGATCCGCCGGTACGTCGTCGACCTGGTCGCCACGACGCGCGGGCGCGGGCCGGTGCAGGTACCGGGCCTGGACCGCCTGGTGCGGATGGGCGCGAGCCCGCGCGGCTCGATCTCGCTCATGCGGGTGGCGCAGGCCGTCGCGCTGCGTGCGGGCCGTGGGCACGTGGTCCCGGAGGACGTCCACGCGCTGCGCGACGCGGTGCTGCGGCACCGGATCGTGCGCACCTTCGACGCCCTGGCGGACGACGTGTCCACCGAGTCGATCATCACGTCCGTGTTCGACGCGGTCCCGGCGCCCTGACCCGTGCCCGCCCGGTCCCGTCTCGCGCTGGTGCGCGCGCGCCTGCAGCTGCCCACGCTGCGGCGCGCCACCGGCCTGCTCGACGGACGGCACCGCGCGGTGTGGAAGGGCCACGGCGACGAGGTCGACGACCTGCACGTCTACACGCCCGGGGACGACGTCGGGGACATCGACTGGCGCGCGTCGGCGCGGTCCGCCCAGCCGGTCGTCAAGCGGTACGAGGCGACGTCGAACGTGGCACTGGTGCTCGTCGTGGACACGGGCCGCCACATGACCGCGACCTCCGCCGGGGGTGAGCCCAAGCACGAGGTCGCCCAGCTGGTCGCCGACGTCGTCGCGCACCTGGCGCACCAGCGCGGCGACCGCGTCTCGCTGCTGGCCGGCGACGCGGGGCGCGTCGTCGAGGTCCCGGCCGGGGCGGGCACCACGCACCTCGAGGTGCTGCTGCGCCGCCTGCAGCGCACGTTCGACCGAGACGCGCCCGAGGGCGACCTCGCGCGGCTGCTGGACCGGGTGCTGCGGCGCACCGGCCGCCGCTCGCTGGTGGTCGTCGTGACCGACGAGGCGCGCCCCGGCGAGGACGACGAGCGCGCGCTGGCGCGGCTGCGCACGCGGCACGAGGTGATGGTCGTGCAGGTCGTCGACGCCGACCTGTTCGCAGGCGCCCTGGGGTCCGCCCCGGGCAGCCTCGCGGGCGTGTCGTCGTCCGCGGCCCGCGGCCGCCCCGTGGTGCTGCCACCGACCTGGCGACCCGTGCGCGACGTCGTCAGCGGCTGGTCGCTGCCGTCCTACCTGCGCGGGCGCCGCGGGGTGCACGAGGCGGTGGCCGCCGCACGCACCGCACGGCACGCGGAGGTGGTGGACCGCATGCGGCGCCTGGGCGTGCGGTCCGTGACGGTCGAGTCCACGTACGACGTGCTCGACGAGATGGTCGCCCTGCTGGGGGGGTCGCGCCGTGCCAGGCGCTGAGCTGGTCGACCCGGTGCCGTACGCCGGGTGGTGGCCGTGGGTGGCGCTGGCGGTCGTGCTCGCGGTCGTCGGGTGGTACGTGTGGGTGTGGCGCTCGACGCGCGGCCCCGCCCCGACGCCCGCACCCGCGCCGGCCGTGCCGGGTGCGCCGCCGGCGCCGCGGACCCGCCGCGACCCGTACGCCGCGCTGCGCGGCACCACGCTGGCCCGGCTGGACGAGGTCGAGCGCCGGTACCGCGCCGGTGACGTCGACGCGCGGGGCGCGAACCTCGAGATCCGGTGGGCGCTGCGCGAGTTCGCGACCGCGCGCACCGGCGTCGACACGTCGGCGATGACGGCCGCGGCCGCCCGGGCTGACCACCGCACCCGGCCGCTGGCCTCGCTGCTCGAGAACACGGCGGTGCCGACGTTCGGGCTCGGGTCCCGTGCCCGCGTCGACCGCTCCCTGGAGCAGGCGCGCAAGCGGGTGCGCTCGTGGTGACGCGCGCGGGTCTCGAGGTGGCGTGGCTCGCGCCGGTCGTCGTCGGCGTGGTCGTCACGGCGCTCGTCACCGGGCTGCTGCTGCGCGACCGGCGTGGCACGACCCCCGTGGCCAACACCGACGACCTGCGCCGCGTGCCCGCACTGCGTGCCTGGCGCGTGCGGTACCGGGCGCTGCGCGTGGGGCTGGCGCTGGCCGTCGCGGTCGCGGCCGTCGCCGCGGCGGTGCTGGCCGCGCGGCCCGTCACCGTGCAGGAGCGCACCCGGGAGCTCGCGAACCGCGACATCGTCCTGTGCCTGGACGTGTCGGGCTCGATGGTGGAGTACGACGAGCAGGTCGTGGCGACGTTCGAGCGGCTCGTGGGCGGGTTCACCGGGGAGCGCGTGGCCCTGTCGGTGTTCGACTCCACGTCGTCGACCGTGTTCCCCCTGACCGACGACTACGCGCTGGTGACCACGCAGCTGCGCATCGCGCGGGAGGCGTTCGAGGACCCGACGTCCGACGCCGCGCAGGACCTGTTCCGCGGCACCGCGGGCATCGAGGGGCAGGCCTCGCTGATCGGCGACGGTGTGGCGTCCTGCACCCTGCTGTTCGACCAGCACGACGCGGACCGCTCCCGCTCGGTGGTGCTGGCGACCGACAACGAGGTGTGGGGGGACCCGGTGTACGACCTGCCCGCGGCGGCGGACCTCGCGGTGTCCCGCGGCGTCGTGGTCCACGCGCTGTACCCGGCGGACCGCGACCTCGGCGCCGCCGCCCCCGCCGCGCTGCGGGTGGCCGCCGAGGGCACCGGGGGCACGTTCGCGGCGGCGCAGGACGCGGACGCGGTGCCCGCGATCCTGGCGCGCGTGCAGGAGTCGCAGCTCGCGGCCATGCAGGCGGACCCGGAGCAGGTCGTCACCGACGACGGCGACGCGTGGGTGTGGCTGCTGTACGGCGTGGGGCTGGCCGTCGTGGTGCTCGCGTGGCGGGTGCGCGCATGAGCGCCCGCGCGGTGGTGCCGGTGGTCGTCGTGCTGCTCACGGCCGTGCCGGTGCTGGCGCTGTGCGTCGGGCAGGCCCTGCGCGCGTCCGGCCGGCTCCGCACGCAGGAGACACCGGGCGCACCCGCGGGCACCTGGTGGCGGCGCACCGCCCTGGTCCTCGTGCTGGCGGTGGTCGCCCTGACGCCCACCGTGGCCGCGACGCAGAGCGGCGGCGCGCGCGTCGGGGTGCAGGTGTGGTTCGTCGTCGACCGCACGGGCTCGATGGCGGCCGAGGACTGGGGGCCGGGCGACCCGGTGGTGCGGGGTCCCGGGCTGCCGGCGGTGCCCGCGGTGCAGCGCCTCGACGGGGTGCGGCACGACGTCGTGCAGCTGACGCGCGACGTGCCGAGCGCGTTCTACTCCGTGGTCGCGTTCGCCGACGAGGCCGGCACCCAGCTGCCGCTGACGGACGACGCGACGGCCGTCCGCTCGTGGGCCCAGACCGTGACCCAGGAGGTCACCGCGGGGTCGGCCGGCACGCGGCGCGACCGCGCGCTCGAGGTGCTGCAGCGCTCGCTGCAGGACGCGCAGGACCGCGACCCGGGGATGGTGCGCCTGGTGTTCTACCTGTCGGACGGGGAGCAGACCGCGGACGAGCCACCCGGCTCGTTCACTGCGATCGCCCCGCTGGTCGACGGTGGTGCGGTGCTCGGGTACGGCACGGCCGCCGGCGCCCCCATGCGCCAGCACGACGGCAGCCTGGACCCCGACGCGCCGTACATCCCGGACCCGCAGGACCCGTCACGGCCCGCGCTGTCGCACGCCGACGAGGCCGCCCTGCGCGAGGTCGCGGCCGAGCTGGGCGTGCCGTACGTGCACCGCGCCGGCCCCACCCCGACCGCCGACCTGGTGGCCGACGTCGACGTCGCGGCCATCGCGGCCGACGGCCGCGCGGACCTGAGCACGCACCGCGACCTGGTGTGGCCGTTCGCGCTGGTCGCGGGCGCGCTGCTGGCCGGCGAGGCGTGGGCCTGGGCGCGGT
>JAEWEJ010000336.1 GCA_023389455.1 Actinomycetes bacterium
CCGACGACCTGCTCCCCGAGCGCGTCCTGGTCGGCGACGAGGACGCGCGCCGGGCGCTCGTGGAGCGCGCCTACGCGCCGCTCGCCGCCAGCCAGGGCTCGCTGCTCGAGACCCTGTCGGCGTACCTCGGGGCCGGCCGGTCGCTCGAGGCCGCCGCACGGACGCTGTACGTGCACCCCAACACCGTGCGGTACCGGCTGCGGCGGGTGTCCGACGTCACGGGCTGGGACCCGCTCGACGCGCGCGAGTCGTACGTGCTGCAGACCGCCCTGGCCGTCGGACGGCTGCACGCGGCCGTCGAGTGACCGCTCCGGGGCGCACCGTTCCCGGGCCTTTGTACAGGTCCGACAAGCCTGGGTCGTGAGGTTGGTACGTGCCGCGACCGGGCGCCGACGACGACGGACGGCAGAGTGGTCGGGTGCTCGTCGTCGCCTGCCCCGGCCAAGGGGCCCAGTCCCCCGGCATGCTCGTCCCGTGGACGGAGGTCGACGGCTTCTCCGAGGCCGTGGGCCACGCCGGTGAGGTCGTCGGCTCCGACCTGCTCGCGCACGGCACGACCTCCGACGCGGACACCATCCGCGACACCGCCGTGGCCCAGCCGCTGCTGGTGGCGACCGCGCTGGCCAGCCTGCGGGCCGTGCTCGGCGTGCAGCCCGGCACGCGCCTGGCGCAGGCCGCCCCCGGGACGGTCGACGTCGCGGCCGGGCACTCGGTCGGCGAGCTGGCCGCGGCCGCACTGGCGGGCGTACTGACCGAGGACGAGGCCCTGACGCTCGTGGCCGTCCGCGGCGCCGCGATGGCACGGGCCGCGGCGTCCGTGCCGACCGGCATGAGTGCGGTGCTCGGTGGCGACCCCGACGAGGTGTCCGCCCGGCTCGAGGAGCTCGACCTGGTGCCGGCGAACGTCAACGGGGGCGGACAGGTCGTCGCAGCAGGGTCCCTCGAGGCGCTCGCCGCCCTGGCGGCCGCGCCGCCGGCGCGGACCCGCGTGGTCCCCCTGCAGGTCGCCGGCGCCTTCCACACCCGGTACATGGCGCCCGCGGTGGACGAGCTCGCCGCCGCCGCGTCGGGGGTGGTGCCGGGCAACCCGGTCGTCACGCTGCTCGGCAACGCGGACGGCGCCGTGGTGACCGACGGCGCCGACGCGCTGGCCCGCGTCGTGGCCCAGGTCGCCCGCCCGGTGCGCTGGGACCTGTGCCAGGCCCGCCTGCTCGGGCTGGGCGTCACCGCGCTGCTCGAGGTGGCCCCGGGCGGTGTCCTCACCGGGCTGGCGCGGCGTACGCTGCCGGGCGTCGAGACCCTCGCCCTGAAGTCCCCCGCCGACCTCGACGCCGCGCGCGACCTCGTCCGGCGGCACGCCGGCACCGCCCTGAACGCACAGGAGAGCCAGTCGTGACCCGTCCGACCCTCACGCAGGCCACCGGCCCCGCGCACACCCGCATCCTCGGCATCGGCGGGGTGCGCGGCGAGCGCGTCGTCCCCAACGACGACCTGGTGGGTCCCATCGACTCGTCCGACGAGTGGATCCGCCAGCGCACGGGCATCGTGACCCGCCGGCGCGCCGGCGAGGGCACCGACGTGCTGGACCTCGCCGAGGGCGCGGCGCGGGCCGCGCTCGAGAACGCGGGGCTGACCGGCGCCGACATCGACGTGGTCATCCTGTCGACCGTCACCTACTTCCACCAGACGCCCGCGGGCGCCGCGATCGTCGCCGAGCGCATCGGCGCCGCACCCGCCGCGGCCTACGACATCTCCGCCGCGTGCGCCGGCTACTGCTACGGCATCGGCCAGGCGGACGCGCTCGTGCGCGCCGGCACCGCGCGCCACGTCCTGGTCATCGGCGCCGAGAAGATGAGCGAGTTCGTCGACCCGACGGACCGCTCGATCTCCTTCCTGCTCGGCGACGGCGCCGGCGCGGTGGTGATCGGCCCGTCCGACACGCCGGGGATCGGCCCCACCGTGTGGGGGTCGGACGGCAGCCAGGCGCAGGCGATCCGCCAGACGCACTCCTGGCTCGCGACCCGCGACGAGGAGGCCGGCTGGCCCACGCTGCGCCAGGAGGGCCAGTCGGTCTTCAAGTGGGCCGTCTGGCAGATGGCGCCCGTCGCGCAGAAGGCGATGGACGCCGCCGGCGTCTCCCCCGAGGACATCGAGGCCTTCGTGCCGCACCAGGCGAACATGCGGATCATCGACCAGATGATCAAGCAGCTGCGGCTCCCGGAGTCCGTGGTCGTCGGCCGCGACATCGCCGACACGGGCAACACCTCCGCGGCGTCGATCCCCCTGGCCACCGAGCGCCTGCTGCGCGAGGGCCAAGTCGCGTCCGGCGCGCTCGCGCTGCAGATCGGCTTCGGCGCCGGTCTCGTCTACGCGGCCCAGGTCGTCGTCCTGCCCTGACCCGGTCGGCGCGCACCGCGCCTGTACCGTTCAGCACGTCCCAGCACCACCCGACACGAGGAGACACCCGATGGCGCACAGCGAGCAGGAGATCCTGGCCGGCCTGGCCGAGATCGTCAGCGAGGAGACCGGTCTGCCGACCGACACCGTCCTGCCCGAGAAGTCCTTCACCGACGACCTCGACATCGACTCGCTGTCGATGATGACGATCGTCACGCTCGCGGAGGAGAAGTTCGACGTCCGCATCCCCGACGACGAGGTCAAGAACCTCGCGACCGTGGGCGACGCCGTGAGCTTCATCGCCGGCGCCCAGGCCTGAGCCTGCCCGCCGCGCCTGCGGCGACCCGGGAGGGGGGGGGGGGGGGCCCCCCGCCCCGGGCGGCCCCCACCTCCCGCCCCAACCGAGGAGATCACATGAGCACCGTCCCCGAGGTCGTCGTCACCGGGCTGGGCGCCACCACGCCGCTCGGCGGTGACGTCCCGAGCACCTGGCAGGCAGCACTGGCCGGCGAGTCCGGCGCGCGCACCTTCGAGAACGACTGGGCCGAGCGGTACGAGATCGCCGTGAACTTCGGTGCGTCCCTCAAGGTCCCGGCCGACCAGGTGCTCGCGCGCCCGGAGCTCAAGCGGATGGACCCCTCCGCGCAGTACGCGATCATCGCGACACGCGAGGCGTGGGCCGACGCGGGCGCCCCCGAGGTCGACGGCGACCGACTCGGCGCGGTGGTCTCCTCGGGCATCGGCGGCATCTGGACCACCCTGGACGCCTGGGACACCCTGCGTGAGAAGGGCGGCAGGCGCGTCCTGCCCATGACCGTGCCGATGCTCATGCCCAACTCCCCCGTCGCGTACGTGTCGCTCGAGCTCGGGGCACGGGCCGGTGCGCACGCGCTGGTGTCCGCCTGCGCGTCGGGCGCCGAGGCGATCGCGTACGGCGTCGAGATGATCCGCAACGGCCGGGCCGACGTCGTCGTCGCCGGCGGCACCGAGGCCACGATCCACCCCATGCCCATCGCCGCGTTCGCGGCGTCGCGCACGCTGTCGACCCGCAACGACGACCCGGCGGGGGCGTCGCGCCCGTACGACGTGGACCGCGACGGGTTCGTGATCGGCGAGGGCGCGGGGATCGTCGTCCTGGAGTCCGCGGAGCACGCCGCAGCACGTGGCGCCCGCGTCCACGCCCGGATCGGCGGCCTCGGCCTGTCGGCCGACGGCTACCACCTCACGTCGCCGGAGCCGTCCGGCGACGGCCAGGTGCGCGCGATGCGCGCGGCCCTCGCCGACTCCGGCGTGGCCGCCACGGACGTCGCCCACGTCAACGCCCACGCGACCTCGACGGTCGTGGGCGACCTCATCGAGGCCCGCTCCGTGCGTGGCGTGCTGGGGGACGACGCCGACCACGTCGCACTGTCCGCCACGAAGTCGATGACCGGCCACCTGCTGGGCGGCGCCGGCGCGCTCGAGACGATCTTCACGGTGCTGGCCGTCCGCGACCGGCTCGCGCCGCCGACGATCAACGTCGACAACCCGGACCCCGAGCTGGTGCTCGACCTGGTGCGCGACAAGCCGCGCGCACTGCCCGAGGGCCCCGTCGCCGCGATCAACAACTCGTTCGGCTTCGGCGGTCACAACGTCGCGCTGGTGGTCACCTCCGCCTGACGGGCCCCGTGCCGCCGGCCCCGGCCCGGGC
>JAEWEJ010000433.1 GCA_023389455.1 Actinomycetes bacterium
CCGTGCTCGGTGCGGTCCTGCTGGTCGTCGGCGTCCGCGTCGGCGGCTCCGTCCTCGAGCGCCGCGGGCCCGACCTGCTGCAGCGCATGCGCTCGTTCGACTGACCGACCGGGACGCCGCGGCGCCCCGCCCCCCCCCCGGCGGGGGGGGGGCCCGGCGCCGTGCGCCGTGCGGGCACGGGCAGACGGGCCGTGCCCGGGCGCTGCGTAGAATCGACGCCCGTGGCTCTCACCATCGGCATCGTCGGACTGCCCAACGTCGGCAAGTCCACCCTCTTCAACGCGCTCACCCGCGCGCAGGTCCTCGCGGCGAACTACCCGTTCGCGACGATCGAGCCGAACGTGGGCGTGGTCCCGCTGCCGGACCCGCGCCTCGAGACGCTGGCGAAGATCTTCGGGTCGGAGCGGATCCTGCCCGCCACGGTGTCGTTCGTCGACATCGCCGGCATCGTCAAGGGTGCGAGCGAGGGCGAGGGCCTGGGCAACAAGTTCCTCGCCAACATCCGCGAGGCGGACGCGATCTGCCAGGTGACGCGCGCGTTCGCCGACCCGGACGTCGTGCACGTCAGCGGCAAGGTGGACCCCGAGGGCGACATCGAGATCATCGCGACCGAGCTCATCCTCGCGGACCTGCAGACGCTCGAGAACGCGATCCCGCGCCTGGAGAAGGAGGTCCGGGGCAAGAAGACGGACCCCGAGGTCCTCGCCGCGGCCAAGCGCGCCCAGGAGGTCCTCGAGAAGGGCCAGACCCTGTTCGCCGCGGGCCTCGCCGACGACGAGCACGTGCGGGCGCTGCAGCTCATGACGGCCAAGCCGTTCATCTACGTCTTCAACACCGACGACGCCGGCCTGGCCGACACCGCGATGCAGGAGCGCCTTCGCGCGCTCGTCGCCCCCGCCGACGCGATCTTCCTCGACGCCAAGTTCGAGTCCGAGCTCGTCGAGCTCGACGAGGACGAGGCGCGCGAGATGCTCGAGGCCAACGGTCAGGAGGAGTCCGGGCTGGACCAGCTCGCCCGCGTCGGCTTCCACACGCTCGGCCTGCAGACGTACCTCACGGCGGGCCCCAAGGAGTCGCGCGCCTGGACGATCCGCCAGGGGTGGACGGCCCCGCAGGCGGCCGGCGTGATCCACACGGACTTCCAGAAGGGGTTCATCAAGGCCGAGGTCATCTCGTTCGACGACCTGGTCGAGGCCGGTTCGGTCGCGGCCGCGCGCGCCGCGGGCAAGGCCCGCATCGAGGGCAAGGACTACGTCATGCACGACGGCGACGTCGTGGAGTTCCGCTTCAACGTGTAGTCGCGTGCACGCTCCCGGGGGCGGGACCGCGACCGGGGCACCGGCCCGCCGGGCCTGGTGCTCGGGCTGGAGGAGCGCGGGACGCCGTCGATCGACCGCCCCTGACGCACACGGGCGGTGCCTGACCTGCAGCCGCGCCCGCGGCGGCCGGGTGGCCGTGACCATGGCCGGCGCCCTCGCCGTGGCCGTGCGCGGCGCGGGCGCCGACGTCGCCGCGACCGTCCCGCCGCGCGCGGTGGCCTGCGGCACGCCACCATGTCGTCAGCAGCACGGCCGCCACCGACCGGTCGTGCGGTCCCGTGGGGCCTCACCGCCGACGCCGCCGCCGGGGCCATAGCAGATCGCCGACGCGGGGGGAGCCACGTGGCCAGGTCGCCACCCGAACGTGGGATGTGTCAGGGACGTTACGGTGTGGTTTCCCCTGGTACTGTCTCGCATAGTGGATGGTACTGACCAGTATCAATCAGGTAACGATCGACCTGGGCGCCGGTCCATGTCTGCAATGTCCGATGTCCCGGGACTAGCGTGGCCCCAATTCAGGCGGGCTTCCGTGCCCTGACCCCGGATGTGCTCCACAGGGTCGCGCGGCGTCGCCCACCATGTCTCAGGAGGAACATTGAGGATCACACGCAAGGCTGCCCTCGCGTCGATCGCGACGGTCAGCGTGCTCGCGCTCGCTGCCTGCACGAGCGGCGGCGAGAGCACCGGAACCGGTGACGACGACAACGCGGGCATCAACACCGACACCGCGATCAACATCGCATGGAACCAGCCCATGTCCTCGTTCAACGGCGAGAGCATCACGGGCAACGCGACGGCCAACAACATCATCACCTACATGGCCAACTCGCGGTTCAACGACTACAACGCGGACCTCGAGCTCGTCATGGACGAGTCGTGGGGCACCTACGAGAAGGTCTCGGACGACCCGCTGACCATCACGTACACCTACGCGGACACCGCGAAGTGGTCGGACGGCGTGGCCGGCAGCCCCGCGGACCTCCTCCTCGAGTGGGCAGCCCAGAGCGGCAAGTTCAACAACGTCGAGCCCGAGTACGACGACGAGGGCAACGTCACCAACCAGGAAGCGGTCGACGCGGGCGTGTACTTCGACGCCGCGAGCCCGGCCGTGGCCCTGATCGAGGAGACGCCGGAGATCGACGGCGACTCGATCACGCTCGTCTACTCCAAGCCGTTCGCGGACTGGGAGACGGCGATCGACAACAACCTCCCGGCGCACATCGTCGCGCAGCGTGCCCTCGGCATCGAGGACCCGCAGGAGGCGACCGACGCGCTCGTCGCCGCCATCCAGGACGAGAACGTCGAGGACCTCTCCAAGATCGCCAAGGTCTGGAGCGACGACTGGAACTTCGCGTCCCTGCCGGACGACCCGCAGCTCCTCGTGACCTCGGGCCCGTACACCATCACGGAGTTCGTCGAGGAGCAGTACCTCACGCTCACCGCGAACCCGGACTACGAGGGTGACCGCGGCGCCGTGTTCGAGAAGGTCACGGTCCGCTACAACGGCGACCCGATGGGTCAGGTCCAGGCGCTGCAGAACGGTGAGGTCGACCTCATCAGCCCGCAGTCCACGGCCGACATCCTCACGGCGCTCGAGGCCATCGACACCGTCGAGGTCGAGACCAACGTCGAGGGCACGTACGAGCACGTCGACCTGCAGCAGGGCAACGGCGGTCCGTTCGACGCCGCCGCCTACGGTGGCGACGCCGAGAAGGCCCACAAGGTCCGCCAGGCGTTCCTCAAGACCATCCCGCGCGAGAAGATCGTGTCGGACCTCATCGTCCCGCTGAACCCGGACGCCGAGGTGCGCAACTCCTTCACGCAGGTCCCCGGTTCGCCGATGTACGACGGCATCGTCGAGGCGAACGGCCAGGGCACGGCGTACGGCGAGGTCGACATCGAGGGCGCCAAGGCGCTGCTCGCCGAGGCCGGCGTCCCGTCGGTCCAGGTCCGCATGCTGTTCGACCCGAACAACACGCGCCGCGTGAACCAGTTCGAGCTCATCAAGGCCTCGGCCGCCGAGGCCGGCTTCGACGTCGTGGCCTACACGGTCCAGACCGACTGGGGCACGGACCTGTCGAACGCCACCTCGTTCTACGACGCGGCGCTCTTCGGCTGGCAGTCCACCGCGACGGCCGTCACCGAGTCGGACGCGAACTACCGCACGGGCGCGACGAACAACTACTTCGGGTACTCCAACCCCGAGGTGGACGCCCTGTACGACGAGCTCCAGGTCGAGACGGACCCGGCCGAGCAGGAGCGCATCCTCGGTGAGGTCGAGAAGCACCTCGTCGACGACGCGTTCGGCGTGACGATCTTCCAGCACCCGGGCGTCACCGCCTGGAACCCTGCGAAGATCGGCAACGTCCAGAAGCTCGGGATCGCCCCGACGATCTTCTACGGCTTCTGGGAGTGGACCGCGGGCGACGCGGCCACCGAGGACGCCACCGAGTGACGCCAGGGGTCCCCGCCCGCCCCCCGCGCCCGGGCCCACCGCCGCGCATA
>JAEWEJ010000437.1 GCA_023389455.1 Actinomycetes bacterium
GCGCTGTTCGGCGCCGTCGTGGAGCGGCTGGCGCGCTGAGGCCGCCCCGGCGCCCGGGCCGAGGTGCAGCCGACGTGCGGGTCCGGGCGGTTCACCGGGACGGCCCCGGCGACGCAGACCACCCCGCGGGCGGGTGTCAACGCGCGGCGCGGCGCAGGACGACGGCCTCCCAGGGGGCCAGACGCACGCGACCGCCGCCGGGCACGGTCGGGTCGGCGAGGTTGCCCAGGACGACCTGTGCCGCGTCCCACGCGGGGTCGACCTCCACCTGCCGGTCCTGGCCCGTGAAGTTGCCGAGGACGAGCAGCGCGTCCCCGTCGAGCTCACGCGTGAACGCGTACACGTGCGGGTCCTCGGGCAGGAGCATCGTGAAGTCGCCGAGCCGCACGGTCGGGTCCTCGTGGCGCAGCGCGATCAGGCGGCGGTAGTGGTGGTACACGGACGACGGGTCGGCGCGCTCCGCCTCGGCGTTGACGTGCCGGTGGTTGGGGTTGACCGGCAGCCACGGCTCCCCCGTGGTGAAGCCCGCGTGGGGCGACGCGTCCCACTGCACCGGGGTGCGCGCGTTGTCGCGGCTCATCGCGGCCAGCCCCGCCAGGAGCTGGTCGTCGCTCGCGTGCCCCAGCGCCCGGGCCTCCTGCACGTACCGCAGCGACTCGATGTCGCGGTAGTCGTCGAACGACCGCAGGTGCGCGTTCGTCATCCCGAGCTCCTCGCCCTGGTACACGTACGGCGTCCCGCGGTGCAGGTGCAGCACCGTGGCCAGCATCGTCGCCGACTCGCGGCGGCCCTCACCGTCGTCACCGAACCGGGACACGATGCGCGGCTGGTCGTGGTTGTCCCAGTACAGGGCGTTCCAGCCGACGTCGGCGAGCCCCGCCTGCCAGCGCCCCAGCACGGCCTTGAGGTCGCGCAGGTCCAGCGGCCTGGGGTCGAACTTGCCCCCGGGTCCGTGGTCCAGGCCGACGTGCTCGAACGTGAACACCATGTCGAGCTCGCGGCGTGCCGGGTCGGTGAACAGCGCGCCGTCGTGCACCGTGGCCCCCGGCGTCTCCCCCACCAGCAGCAGGCCGTCACGACGTCCGTCGAAGACCTCGTGGTGCATCTCCTGCAGGTACTCGTGCAGCCGCGGCCCGTGCATGTACTGGCCGGACCCGTCGCCGAGCGCCCCGGTCGTGGCCGGCCCGTCGGCCAGGGAGCCGTCCTCGCCCACCACCTTGGAGATGAGGTTGATGACGTCCATGCGGAAGCCGTCGACCCCCCGGTCCAGCCACCAGCGCATCATCGCGTAGACGGCCTGGCGCACCTGGGGGTTCTCCCAGTTGAGGTCCGGCTGCTTGCGGGAGAACAGGTGCAGGTAGTACTCGCCCGTCGCCTCGTCGTACTCCCACGTGGGGCCGGAGAAGAACGACCCCCAGTTGGTCGGCTCGGCGCCCGGCGTGCCCGGCTCCATGCCGGGGCGCGCGGGACGCCACCAGTACCAGTCCCGCTTCGGGTTGTCGGTGGACGAGCGCGACTCGACGAACCACGGGTGCTCGTCGCTGGTGTGGTTGACCACGAGGTCCATGACGACCTTGATGCCGCGGTCGTGCAGCGCCTCGACCACCTCGTCGAGGTCCTCGAGGGTCCCGAACAGGGGGTCGACGTCCTGGTAGTCGCTGATGTCGTACCCGTTGTCGTCCTGCGGGCTGCGGTAGATCGGCGAGAACCACACGACGTCGACACCCAGCTCGGCCAGGTGGTCGACGCGCCGCAGCACGCCGCGCAGGTCGCCGATGCCGTCGCCGTCCGAGTCCTGGAAGGACCGGGGGTAGATCTGGTAGACCACGGCTCCGGTCCACCAGGGGGCGTCGACGACGGTGAAGGTCATGGGTGCCGCTCTCCTTCGCTCGGGGTCCCCACGACCGTCGCACGGATCGCGCGACCCCGCCGCGCGGGGCACGCGCCCGGTGGACCGTGCACCACGGCGTCGTCCCACGGCCTGCGCAGGAGCGGGTCAGGAGCTCGCGGGAGGCTCCGGGTCCATGTCGAAGGCGGGCAGGCCGTCGAGGCTCGTGCGGTTCTTGCGTCGGCGGTACTCGGCCTGGCCTGCCGCGCCCTTGCGGTCCATGAACGCCGGCAGCAGGTCGCGCTCCCCCACGTACGACAGGAGCGGCACGCCGTACCCGCACGAGTCCGAGACGCGGTCGACGTCGACCACGACGACGCCGCGCACGCCACGGGTCTCGTCGAACAGCGCCGCGAGCTGCGCGAAGCCCTCGTCGTAGAGGGTGACGAACCGGCCGCGCCCGTGCAGCCGCACGATGTTCGGCGGGCCGTCGAACGCGCAGAACATCAGCGTGATGCGCCCGTTCTGCCGCAGGTGCGCGACGGTCTCGGCGCCGCTGGCGGTCAGGTCCGCGTAGGCCACCGTGCGCTCGTCGAGGACGACGAAGGTGCCGCCGACGCCCTTGGGCGACACGTTGACGTGCCCGCCCGGGCCGTCCGGCGCCGTGGCGACGAAGAACACGTGCTGCGCCTCGACGAAGGCGCGCAGCCGCGCGGTGATGCTCTCGTGAACCGTTGCCATGCGCGCCTCCCGGGGGTCTGGCGCCAGAACCTACCCGTTCGCCCCCGATGTCGGGACTTCCGGCCCATCTCTCATTGACGAAGTGTCAATAGGGTGGAGACATGTCAAACGACCAGCGCCGCAGCGTGAAGCCGCCGGCGGTCCGGCACGAGGAGATCGTCAGCGCCGCACGGGCCCTGTTCGCCGAGCAGGGCGTGCGTGCCACGACGTTCCAGCACGTGGCCGACCGCGTCGGCGTCACGCGCGGCCTCGTCTACCACTACGTGGGCGACATGGACACGCTCGTCCAGCAGGTCGTGGACGCGTCCATCGCCGACTTCGTGGCCGACGTGCGCCGCTGGGACGCCACCCGGCGCCCCGGCGACATCGACGGCGCCGTCCTCGGCTGCATCGCCCTGGTGCGACGCCACGTGCACCCCGAGGGAACGCCCGCGACGCCCCGGTTCGACGACGTCGCGACGTCCCTGCAGTTCCTCGACCGCGCGGTCGAGGCGGTGGTCGACACCCTGGAGGAGACCACCATCCCCGCCTACGCGGCCCGGCACGCCATCGAGATCGCGCACGTGCGCGAGACGTTCGTCGTCCTCGTGCACGGGCTCGTGGCACTGGTCCGCTCCCAGCCCGGAACCCCGGACGACGTGCTCGCCACGATCGTGCGGCAGACGCTGCGGCTGGCCACCCCCGACCCTGCCGCCGGCTGACGGCAGGGCCTCGTCCAAGGAGAGACATGTTCCTGTTCGAGAACATCACGCCCCTGTCGGCACTGATGTTCGTCGTCGTGCTGGCCGGCCTCATCGGCCTCAACGAGATCTCGCGGCGCAGCAAGGCCGCGGGGATCGCACTGTTCGTCGTCCTGCCCCTGCTGCTCACGGTCTTCGTGTGGCCCCACACCGCCGGGGCGGGCTCGTCGACCGGCACGTGGTTCCACTGGGTCAAGGTCTACTCGGCGCTGGCCGGGTGCCTCGGCTTCATGGCCATCCGCTACGTGCCGCGCCTCGCGGCCAACCGGTGGGTCCTGCTGTTCCCGCCGGTGATCCTGTCGATCAACATCCTCGAGGCCGTCATCCGCGACTTCCAGGTCGCGGGCATGCAGGAGGGCGTCGTCGACGGCGTCATGATGGTCCCGGGCCCGTGGAACGTCATGAACGGCATCGCCGGCATCCTCAACATCGTCACCATCTGCGGCTGGGTCGGCATCTACGTGAGCCGTGACACGACGCAGGACATGATCTGGCCCGACATGCTGTGGTTCTGGATCGTGGCGTACGACCTGTGGAACTTCGCCTACGTCTACAACTGCGTCGGCGACCACGCCTTCTACGCGGGCCTCGCGCTCCTGCTGTCCTGCACCATCCCGGCGTTCTGGCTGCGTCGTGGTGCGTGGCTGCAGCACCGCGCCCACACCCTGGCGTTCTGGATGATGTTCACGATGGCCGTCCCGGCCTTCGTCTCCGACTCCCCGTTCGCGGTCCAGTCGTCGCACAGCCCGGCGGCCCTCATGACGGTCTCCGTGCTGTCGCTCGTGGCCAACATCGCGGTGTTCGTGTACCAGGTGCACCGCGTGCGGACCCGGCGGCTCAACCCGCTGCGGGACGAGCTGTGGACCGACCTGCCCGCCTACCGGCGCGTGGTGGACTCCATCCCCGGCCACCGCGAGGCGCTCCCCGGCGCCGGCACCCCGGTCCGCACCCCGGAGCCCGTCGGCACCGTCTGACACGGCTCCCCCTCGACGCCGGGCCCCCTGTCCCCCGGGGCCTGGCGTCGCCGCGTCCGCGGACGGGTCAGCCCAGCACGGCGCCCCTCGACGCGGACTGCACCAGCTTCTGGTACTTGCCCAGCACGCCGCGGGTGTACCGCGGCGCCAGGGGCCGCCAGCCCTCCCGACGGGCCGCCAGCTCGGCGTCGTCGACCAGCAGGTCGAGCGTCGCGTGCGCGACGTCGAGACGGATGCGGTCGCCGTCGCGCACGAACGCGATCGGGCCGGCGTCGACGGCCTCGGGGGCGATGTGCCCGACGCACAGCCCGGTCGTCCCGCCGGAGAACCGCCCGTCGGTCACGAGCAGCACGTCCTTGCCGAGCCCCGCGCCCTTGATGGCGCCCGTGATCGCGAGCATCTCGCGCATCCCCGGCCCGCCCTTCGGCCCCTCGTAGCGGATGACGACGACGTCCCCCGCCTGGATCGTGCCGTCCTCGAGCGCGTCGAGCGCGGCACGCTCCCGCTCGAAGACCCGCGCGGTGCCCTCGAACACGTCCGAGTCGAAGCCGGCGGACTTCACGACGGCCCCCTCCGGGGCGAGCGAGCCGGAGAGGATCGTGATGCCCCCGGTGCGGTGGATCGGGTCGTCGAGCGCCCGCAGGATCTTCCCGTCCGGGTCCGGCGGCGCGATGTCGGCGAGGTTCTCCGCCACCGTGCGCCCCGTGACGGTGAGGCAGTCGCCGTGCAGCAGGCCCGCGTCGAGCAGGGCCTTCATGATCACCGGCACCCCGCCGACGCGGTCGACGTCGTTCATGACGTAGCGGCCGAAGGGCTTGAGGTCACCGAGGTGGGGCACCCGCGCGGCGACACGGGAGAAGTCGTCCAGCGTCAGCTCGACCTCCGCCTCGTGCGCGATCGCCAGCAGGTGGAGCACCGCGTTGGTCGAGCCACCGAACGCCATGACCACGGCGATGGCGTTCTCGAACGCCTCCTTCGTCATGATGTCGCGGGCCGTGATCCCCCGGCGCAGGAGCTCCACGACCGCCTCGCCCGAGCGGTGCGCGAACTGGTCGCGGCGCCGGTCGGCCGACGGCGGCGCGGCGGACCCGGGCACCGACATCCCGATCGCCTCGGCCACCGACGCCATCGTGTTGGCCGTGTACATCCCGCCGCAGGCGCCCTCACCGGGGCAGATGGCCCGCTCGATGCGGTCGACGTCCTCCCGGCTCATGAGCCCCCGGGCGCACGCGCCGACGGCCTCGAACGCGTCGATGATCGTCACGTCCTTCTCGGTGCCGTCCGACAGCCTCACCCAGCCCGGCATGATCGAGCCGGCGTAGAGGAAGACGCTCGCCAGGTCCAGGCGCGCCGCGGCCATGAGCATGCCTGGCAGCGACTTGTCGCACCCCGCCAGCAGCACGGACCCGTCGAGCCGCTCGGCCATCATCACCGTCTCGACGCTGTCGGCGATGATGTCGCGGCTCACCAGCGAGTAGTGCATCCCCTCGTGGCCCATGGAGATGCCGTCGGACACCGAGATGGTCCCGAACTCCAAGGGGTACCCGCCCGCCGCGTGCACCCCGCTCTTGACCGCCTTCGCCAGCCGGTCCAGGGACAGGTTGCACGGCGTGATCTCGTTCCACGAGCTCGCGACGCCGATCTGCGGCTTGCCCCAGTCGTCGTCGCCCATGCCGACGGCCCGCAGCATGCCGCGCGCGGCCGTCGCCTCCAGGCCGTCGGTGACCTGCCGCGAGCGGGGCTTGATGTCGATGTCCGGACCCGGTGCGCCGTGGGTGCTCGTCATGGCGCGACCCTAGTTCCGTGGCACCGCGCGCGCCCGCCGCCACGGCGTCACCCGATCGGCGTCGGCGTGGGAAGTACCCGGGCTCCCGCAACCGGTGGAACGATGCCCGGCGTGATCCTGCACCCCCACCCGACCCGTCACCGCCGACTGCCCTCGACCGTCGGCGCGCTCGTCCTGGCCGTCGGCCTCGCCGCGTGCGCCGGTACCGATGCCGGTGCCGACGGCGCGACGCCGTCCGCCCCCACCCCCGCTCCGAGTGCGAGTGCGAGTGCGAGTGCGAGTGCCGCACCGCCCGTCGCCGCGCCGGCACCGCCGACCACCGAGGGGTCGGGTCCGGAGGACTCGTTCCGTGCGTGGCTCGCCGCGAGCCGCCAACCGGCGGCCGCGACGGCGTGCGCCTACATGACGCCCGAGCTCGCCCAGCGCATGGTCGACGAGGTCACCGCCACCGGGTTCCCCGGGATCACCGACTGCGAGGGCCTCATCGAGATGACCGCCGGCCTGTACGCGGCCGCCGGCCAGTCGTCCGAGGTCACCGTCGAGCTGCTCGAGCAGACGCCCGAGCACGCCGTCCTCGACGTCGTCTACGCCGAGGGCAGCAGCTGCGGGCGCGTGGTCCTGCGCCCGGGCCCGGGCCACTGGGTCCTCGACGAGCGGTCCCAGGAGGAGTGCTGAGCACGCCGCCGGACGACGCCCCGGGCGGACGACCGCCCGCGGGCGGGGACGCACCCGGCACCGGGCCCGTCGAGGTCGCCGAGGGCCTGGTGAGCGCCGACTTCTCGCAGGTCGAGCTCCATGTCGATCCTCCGGGCGCGCTCGACCTGCACGCCGACACCGGCCTCGTGTCCACGACCGACGAGGACTGCGCGACGCTCCTCGTCCCCCGCCAGCACGGGCAGCTGCCGTTCCGGCTCGAGGTGCACGCCCGACCGCCCGTGGTCGACCCCGCGTGGGACGCCGTGGTCGAGCTGTCCCTGCGCGGCGGCGGGCCTGTGCGGCTCACCGGCTGGGCGGGCGAGGGTGAGCTCCAGGGGCCCGTGCTGGCCGACGTCGACCTGCGGGCGCGGTACGCGGTCCGCGACGGGCAGGCGGGCAGCGAGCAGTTCCACCACGGACGGTGGGACGAGCCGCCGGCCGAGGCGTACGTCGTGCAGCTCTGGCCGTCGCCGCCGGCCCCCGCCCGGGTCGTCAGGGCGGTCTCGCCCTGGAGCCAGTACTGGACGTTCGGGCCGGCAGCGGCGGGCGCGGTCCGGCGCCTGCAGGACGTGCCGGACCCCGACCGTCTCACCGCGCTGCTGGACGCGGCGCTGGAGGAGCACCCGGACGTGGCCGCACGCCTGGACGCGGGCGACACCCGCTACCGGTCGGGCATCGTCCGCTACGCGCAGGCGCTGTTCCACGCGACGCACGCGACCGGGGCGTACGCCGACCTGAGGAGCGACTCCGCGGCACTCGACCGTCTCATCGACGCCCGGGGCGACGCCCGGCGCCGGCCGTGACGGCGCGGACGCCTCAGCGGCGCCGCAGCAGGCTGACGTCGCGCACGGCCCCACGGTCCGCCGAGGTCGCCATCGCGGCGTAGGCCTGCAGCGCCGGGGAGACGTAGCGGTCGCGGTCGACGGGCTGCCACGGGTTCTCGCGCGCCTCCATCTTGGCGCGGCGCTCGGCCAGCACCTCGTCGGGCACGTTGACGCGGATGAGCCGGGTCTCGACGTCGATCTCGATCTCGTCGCCGTCCTCGATCAGCCCGATCGTGCCGCCGGCGGCCGCCTCGGGGCTGATGTGGCCCACCGAGATGCCGGACGACCCGCCGGAGAACCGGCCGTCGGTGATGAGCGCGCACACCTTGCCCAGGCCGCGGCCCTTGATGAAGGACGTCGGGTAGAGCATCTCCTGCATGCCGGGGCCACCCGCGGGGCCCTCGTAGCGGACGACGACGACGTGCCCCGGCTGGACCTCCTTGCGCAGGATCTTGTCGACGGCCTCGTCCTGCGACTCGCACACGAGCGCCTTGCCCACGAAGTGGAAGACGTCGGGGTCGATGCCCGCGGTCTTGAGGATCGCGCCGTCCTCGGCGAGGTTGCCCCGGAGCACCGCCAGGCCGCCCTCGACGGTGTAGGCGTGGGCGACGTCGCGGATGCAGCCGTTCGCGGCGTCGGTGTCGAGGGACTCCCACACGTTCGACGTCGAGAACGCCTGCGTGGTCCGCACGCCGCCGGGGGCCGCGAGGAACAGGTCCTTCGCCCGCTGGGTGGCCTTGCCACCGCGCACGTCCCAGTCGTCGAGCCAGGCGCGCAGCGTCGGGGTGTGGACGCTCGTCACGTCGTGGTCCAGCAGCCCGCCGCGGTCCAGCTCGCCCAGCAGCGCGGGGATGCCCCCGGCGCGGTGGACGTCCTCCATGTGGAAGTCCGGGTGGTTGGGCGCGACCTTCGACAGGCACGGCACGCGCCGGCTGATCGCGTCGATCTCGTCCAGCGTGAACTCGACCTCGGCCTCCTGGGCGGCGGCGAGGATGTGCAGCACCGTGTTGGTCGAGCCGCCCATGGCGACGTCGAGCGTCATCGCGTTGGTGAACGCCGCCTTGGTCGCGATCGAGCGCGGGGCCGCGGTGTCGTCCTCCTCGTCGTAGTACCGACGGGCGAGGTCGACGATCGTGCGGCCGGCCTCGAGGAACAGCTCACGGCGCGCGGTGTGGGTGGCCAGCGTCGAGCCGTTGCCCGGCAGCGACAGGCCGAGCGCCTCGGTGAGGCAGTTCATCGAGTTGGCCGTGAACATGCCGGAGCACGAGCCGCACGTGGGGCACGCGTTCTCCTCCACGCTGGCCAGCGCGGCGTCCGAGACGTTGTCGTCGGCCGAGTAGTTGATCGCGTTGACCAGGTTCAGCGGCGTGCGCGCGACGCCGTCCGCGACGACGGCCTTGCCGGCCTCCATCGGCCCGCCGGACACGAACACCACGGGGATGTTCAGCCGCAGCGCGGCGTTGAGCATGCCGGGCGTGATCTTGTCGCAGTTGGAGATGCAGACCAGGGCGTCGGCGCAGTGCGCGTTGACCATGTACTCGACCGAGTCGGCGATGAGGTCGCGGCTGGGCAGCGAGTAGAGCATGCCGCCGTGGCCCATCGCGATGCCGTCGTCGACCGCGATCGTGTTGAACTCCTTGGCGACGCCGCCGGCTTCCTTGATGGCGCTCGCGACGAGGTCGCCCATGTCCTTGAGGTGGACGTGCCCCGGCACGAACTGGGTGTACGAGTTCGCGATCGCGATGATCGGCTTGCCGAAGTCCTCCGAGCCCATGCCGGTCGCGCGCCACAGCGCGCGGGCACCGGCCATGTTGCGACCGTGGGTCGAGGTACGCGAGCGCAGCGGACGGCTCATCGCGAGGGTCTCCTTCGGCGGGGGCACGGCACCACCTCACGGTGGCGCCGTGCCACGGTACGTCGGCGCGGCGCCCGGCGTGTCGTGCGTCCGACCTGTGATCCCGTCAGGGTCGTCGGTCGACCGACCCGAACGGACAGACCGGTCAGGCGGCTCGGACCAGGCGGACGGGTCGAACCGGTCGGACGCGTCAGACGACCGTGACGCACGTCCAGCGGGGGTCGTCCAGCGTCACGGCGTAGGTGTCGCCCGCCAGGTCCACGCGCGTCTCGAGCCCTCGGTGCTCGCAGGACGTCCCCACCCAGACCTCGAGCTCGCCCGGCTCCACGACCCGGCGCCCCGTGCGGTCGGTGAACGCCAGCCGCGCGGCCGGCACGGCCAGCTCCACCTGGGCGCTCTGCCCCGGCGCGAGCTCCACGCGCTGGTACCCCAGCAGCTGCGCGACCGGACGCGTCACGCTGGCCACGACGTCCCGGCCGTACACCTGCACGACGTCCGCTCCGACGCGCCCGCCCGTGTTGGTGACCGTCAGCGCCACGGTGAGGCCCTGGCTGGTGGAGGCGCCGGGCGTGACCCGCAGGTCCGTGTGGGCGAACGAGGTGTAGGACAGCCCGTGCCCGAACGGCAGCGTCGGCACCGTGCTGAGGTTGGTCACGTCGCCGTCCCCGCCGAGCGCAGGGTGCAGGTAGCTGTACGGCTGCGCCCCCGCGGACCTCGGCAGGCTCACCGGCAACCGGCCCGAGGGGTTCACGCGCCCGGTCAGCAGGCCCGCGAGCGCGGTGCCGCCCTCCTCGCCGGGGAAGAACGCCTGGACCGCCGCGGCGCAGCGACCCAGGGCCCAGTCCACCGCGTAGGGACGTCCCGTGAGCATCACCAGGACGGTCGGCGTCCCGGTGGCGAGCACCGCCTCGACGAGCTCGCGCTGGACCCCCGGCAGCTCCAGGTCGTCGCGGTCGCAGCCCTCCCCCACGGTGCCACGGCCGAACAGCGCGGCGTGGTCACCGAGCACGAGCACCGCGACCTGCGCCTCGGTGGCCGCGGCGACGGCCGCGGCGATGCCCGACCGGTCGTCGCCGTCCACGTCGCAGCCCTGCGCGAAGGTGATCGCCCCGCCGTGCTCGCGGCGCAGCGCCTCGAGCACGGTCGGGGTCTCGATGCCCACGGGGGTGCCCGGGTGGTGCGCGAGCACGTGGTTGAGGAAGGAGTAGCAGCCGAACAGGGCCGCGACCCGGTCGGCGTTGGGGCCGACGACGGCCACACGCGCGTCCGGGGCGAGCGGCAGCGTGCCGTCGTTGCTCAGCAGCACGAGCGACCGCTCTGCGAGCAGGGCGGCGACCTCCCGGTGCGCCGGCGAGTCGAGGTCGACCTCGGTGGGCGGCTCGTCGTCGAACGTCGCGTCGAGCAGGCCGAGCTCCTCCTTCTGCGCCAGCGCGCGGCGCACCGCACGGTCGACGAGCGCCTCGTCCACCTGCCCGGCGCGCACCGCCGCGGCCAGGGGGGCCAGGTACGCGTCGCCCGTGGGCAGCTCGATGTCGACGCCGGCAGCGAGCGCCTGGCCCGCGGCGTCGGCCAGGTCGCGTGCCGTGTGGTGCAGCAGCTGGAGGAACGCGACGCCGAAGTAGTCGGCGACGACGGTGCCGTCGAAGCCCCAGCGCTCCCGCAGCAGGCCGGTCAGCAGCGCCGGGTCGGAGGCCACCGGGACGCCGTCGATCTCGTTGTACGACGACATGACCGACCGCACGCCACCGTCCAGCACGCCCATCTCGAACGGCACGAGGAGCACGTCCGCCAGCTCGCGGCCGCCGGCGTGCACGGGCGCGAAGTTGCGGCCCGAGCGCGAGGCCGAGTAGCCGACGAAGTGCTTGAGCGTCGCGTGCACGCCCGTCGACTGCAGGCCGCGCACGTAGGACGTGCCCAGCGTGCCCACGAGGTACGGGTCCTCGGCGATGCACTCGTCGACCCGCCCCCAGCGCGGGTCACGGATGACGTCGAGCACCGGCGCCAGGCCCTGGTGGATGCCGAGCGTGCGCATCGACTGCCCGATGAGCTCGCCCATCCGGGTCACGAGGTCCGCGTCGAAGGACGCACCCCACGCGAGCGGGGTGGGGAACGTCGCGGCACCCCAGGCCGACAGGCCGGTCAGGCACTCCTCGTGGACCAGCGCGGGGATGCCCAGGCGGGTCTCGTGGACGAACCAGCGCTGCTTCTCCCACAGCCAGCGTGCGCGCTGCGCGGCGTCGACGGGCCGCGTGCCGTAGACGCGCGTGAGGTGGCCCAGGCCGTCGCGGACCGCGTCGTCCAGGCCGCGCTCGACCTCGAACTCCCCCTGCAGGGGAGCCACGGCCTCGCCCTCGCTCTTCTCCCAGAAGCCGACGATCTGCGCGAGCTTCTCCTCGAGCGTCATGCGCGCCAGCAGGTCGTTCACCCGCTCCGACACCCGGGGGGCTGCGGACAACTCGAGATCCGTCACTGGACCGTCTCCTTCGGGTGCGCGCCCGCCACGGTGCGGGCACGGGCCGTCCGGGGCCGCGCGTCGGTGGCGCGCGGCCCCGGACGTGCCGGGATGGGAACGCGGGGAGAAGGGCTCAGCCCTTCACGGCCCCCTGCAGGCCGCTGACGATCCGCTTCTGCATCGTCAGGAAGAACACCAGCGCCGGGATGACCGCGAGCGAGGTGAACGCCAGGACACCCGCCGTGTCGGCCGAGTACTGGGTGGAGAAGTCCGCGACGCCGAGCGGCAGCGTCTTCAGCGCGGGGTCGTTGAGCAGGAGCAGCGGGAGCAGGTAGCCGTTCCAGGACCCCACGAAGGCGAGCACGCCGGTCGTCACCATGCCGGGCCCCGACAGCGGGACCAGGATCCGCCAGAAGAAGCCGATGCGCGACGCGCCGTCGAGCATCGCCGCCTCCTCGAGCTCGTCGGGCAGCGCCATGAGGAACGGCCGCAGGATGACGATCGTCATCGGCAGCGCGAAGGCCGCCTGCGGGAGCGCGACGCCCCAGTACGTGTTCGTCAGGCCCAGGTCCCGCACCATGAGGAAGAGCGGGATGATCGCCACCGTCAGCGGGAACATCAGGCCGATGACGAAGACGTTGAACAGCGCCTGGCGGCCCTTGAACCGGTAGCGGGCCAACGGGTACGCGGCCATGACCCCGGCCACCACGACGACCGCCGTGGTCACCGCGGCGATGATGACCGAGTTGAGCGCGTACTGCCAGAACCTCTCGGACACCAGCACGTTCACGTAGTTCGAGAACACCCACGGGTCCGGCAGGGCGACCGGGTTGGCGCCGAGCTGGCCGTTCGACCGGAAGCCGCTGAGCACCGCGTACACGACGGGTGACAGCGTGACGCCGGCGACCAGGACGGACGCGAGGTAGACCCACGGGCTGACGCGGCGGCGGTGCTGCGATCCGGACCGGGCGGCCCTGCGCGAGCCACGCGAGGGCGGGGCGACGACGGAGGTCATCGGGTCACCTTCTTCCGGCGCTGCTTCGCCGTCTTGTCTCCGGAGTCTCGGTTGAGGACGAACGCCTGGAAGAGCCCGGCCAGCACGAACGAGATGACGAACAGGATGATCGCGACCGCGGACGAGTAGCCGTACTGGCTGCGCTCCGTGCCCTGTCGGATCAGGTACGTCGCCATGGTGACCGTCGCGTTGTCGGGTCCGCCCTTGGTGAGGATCCAGACCATGTCGAAGAGCTGCAGCGAGCCGATCATCGACAGGAACATCCAGGTCCGGATGGTCGGGCCGAGCAGCGGGATGGTGATCTTGCGCTGGGTCTGCCACCAGGTGGCACCGTCGATGGCCGCGGCCTCGTTGAGCTCCTCGGGCACACCCTGCAGCCCGGCGAGGAGCAGCACGATCGCGAGACCGCAGTACTTCCACGTCAGGACGCCCATGACCGTCCACAGCGCGACCTTCGAGTCCGCGAGCCACTGCTGCGTGAGGCTGCCCAGCCCGATCGCCTCGAGGAACGCGTTGACGCCGCCGGCGGGCTGCAGCAGCAGCTTCCAGATGACGCCGGCCACGACCTCGGCCAGGACGTACGGGACGAAGACGATGACGCGCATCGCGGTCTGGCCCGGGAACTTGCGGTTGAGCAGCAGCGCGATCATCACGCCGATCGGCAGCTGGATCGCGATCGACAGGACGGCGATGGTCAGGTTGTTCGTCACCGCGCTCTGGAAGACCTTGTCCCCCAGCGCCATGACGTAGTTCTGGAACCCGATGAAGTTGTCCATCGGCCCGAGGCCGTTCCACCGGAAGACCGAGTAGCGCGCGGCCTGGACGACCGGCAGCAGCACGAAGATCGCGAAGAGCAGGAGCGCGGGTGCCACGAAGAAGAGGATCTCGAGGCGCTTGCGCCACTCGGTGGACGACGTTCCGCGCCCCCGCGGCCCGGGGGCCACCGACCAGGCCGTGGCCTGGTCGGTGGCACCCGGGTTCACTGCGGTGGCGGCAGCAGTCCTGTTCGCTCGTCCCCCACGGGGGATCAGGTCTCCTGCCACGTCGGTCACTGCTCGAGTGCGGCCGCGGACGTGATCGCGTCCACGATGCCCTGCGGAGTGCCGTTGGAGTTGAACACCGAGACGATGGCGTCGTTCATGGCGCCACCGATGTTCTCGCCGAACGCCGTGTCGAAGTACAGCTGCACGTACGGCGCGTCGTTCCGGTACGACAGCAGCTGGGCCAGCTCGGGCGCCGCGACGAAGGCCGTGGCCGACGGGAGCGTCGGCAGGCCCATGTCGAGCTCCGCGAAGGTCTTCTGCACGTCGCTGGACAGCAGGAACTCGATGAAGTCGACGCAGATGTCGGGCGCGTCGTTCGAGCACGCCCACGCGTCGCCGCCGCCGAGCTGCGCGGCCTGGTCACCCTCGCCACCGTCGACCGACGGGAAGGGGAACCAGCCGGTGTCCTCGCCGAGGCCCTGCTCGTCCTCCGTCAGGCCCTGCATGACGCCGGGCTCCCAGTGGCCGGCGAGCTCCATCGCGACCTTGCGGTTCGCGAGGAGGCCGGAGGCCGACTCGGGCGTGCCCTGCGCCTCGGTGCCCTGGAAGCCGGTGTTGAAGGGCTGCTTGCCGATGAGCTCCTCGAGGCTCTCGCCGGCGGCGAGCCAGCAGTCGTCCGTGAAGTCGTACGACTGGGTGGCGGCCTCGAGGGCCGACTTCGAGCAGTGGCGCAGGCCGTAGTAGTACCAGTAGTGCGCCGCCGGCCAGCCGGAGCCCGCACCGACCGAGATCGGCTCGATGCCCGCAGCCTTCAGGGCGTCGACCGCGCCGTACAGGTCGTCCATCGTCTTCGGCGTGTCGGTGATGCCCGCCTGGGCGAACATCGCCTTGTTGTACCAGAAGCCGACCACGCCGATCGAGAAGGGCAGGGCGTAGACCCGGTCCTCGTACGTCCAGCCGTCCACGGAACCGCCGAGGTTGGCGATCGTGTCGGCCGCGTCGTCGGTGATGTCCTTGACCAGGCCCGCGTCGACGTGCGACTTGAGCTCGCCGCCGCCACGCTCCATGAACACGTCCGGCGCGTCGCCGGTCTGGAACGCCGCGTCCAGCTTGGTCAGCATGTCCTCGTGCTGCAGGGCCGTGACCTCGACGGTGACACCGGGGTGCTCCGACTCGAACTGGTCGGCCATCTCGTCATAGAAGTCCTTGCCGGCGCCGGTGTTCGAGTTGTGCCACCACGTGAGGGTGACGTTCTCGCCGGACCCGTCTGTCGACTCGCCGCTGTCGCCGGCCGAGCTGCAGGCGGTCGCGATCATCGCCACCGCCGCGCCCAGCGCGACCGCGCGCAGTGCCGCAGTCCTCTTCATCTTTGAATCTCCTCGTCGTCGCTGAGAGGTCGGACGGCGCAACACTGGCAGCGAGCACAAATCGTGTCAATCGATGTCGATAACGTTATCGACACGATGTCCTATGATCCCCACGTGGACCCGTTCCCCCGCGTGAAGATGGCCGACGTCGCCCGGACCGCAGGCGTCTCCGTCGCGACCGTCTCCAAGGTCGTCAACGGGCGGTACGGCGTCTCGCAGCGCACGCTCGAGCGCGTCCAGAAGGTCATCGCCGACCTGGGGTACGAGGCGAGCCTCGGCGCTCGCTCGCTGCGGTCCTACCGGACGAACGTCCTCGGCATCCTCGTGGCGGAGTTCGAGCCGTTCTCCGCCGAGCTCCTCAAGGGCGCCGGCAACGCCGTGGCGGCCACCGGCTACGAGCTCCTCGCCTACTCGGGCGGCGGCGGCGGGTCGGCCGAGGTGGGCTGGGAGCGCCGCTACCTGTCCCGGCTGTCCGGCACGCTGATCGACGGCGCCATCATCGTGACCCCGACGGTCGTCGAGGCGCGCCCCGGCGTGCCCGTCGTCGCCGTCGACCCGCACACGGGCCCGACCGGCATGCCCACCGTGGACTCCGACAACCTGGCGGGTGCCGTCCTGGCCACGCAGCACCTGCTGACGCTCGGCCACCGGCGCATCGCCTTCCTCGGCGGGCGCCCCGACCTCGACTCCGCGCGGCTGCGCGAGCAGGGCTTCCGCCGCGCGATGGACGAGGCCGGCGTCCCGGTCGACGAGTCGCTCGTCGCGATGGGTGGGTACCGCCGGGGGACGTCGCAGGAGCCCGCCCGCGCCCTGCTCGACCGCGCCGAGCGGCCCACCGCGGTCTTCGCCGCGAACGACCTGTCCGCGCTCGCCGTGCTCGACGCCGCGCGCGACCTGGGGATCCCCGTCCCGTCGGAGCTCTCGGTCATCGGGTTCGACAACGTCCCCGAGTCCGCCCTCAGCACCCCTCCCCTGACCACCGTCGCGCAGCCCCTGCAGGACATGGGTGCGGCCGCGCTGCACCTGCTGGTCGACCTCATCGCCGGGACCGACGCTGCGACGCACCGCCGCCTGCCGACCTCGCTGGTCGTCCGGGCGACCACCGCGCCGCCCCGCACACGCTGACCGGCGGCGAGCCCGGGGGCGCTCAGGACCGCGTCGTGACGTCCTCGTCGCTCTCGGCGCCCTCGCGGATGCGCCGGGTCACCCACGGCGCGAGGGCGAACATGCCCCCCGCGACGACGAGCGCGACGAGCCCGATGCCGCCGAAGAACGCCGTCCGGCTCACGCCCTCGGTCACGGTGATGAGCTGCGCGGTGATCGCCTGCCCCGCCGCGGGCGCGAGGAACCACAGCGCCATGGCCTGCCCCCGGAACGCCTGCGGCGCCAGCAGGGTGGTGGCCGCCAGACCCACGGGCGAGAGGCACAGCTCGCCCAGCGTCTGCACGACGTAGACGACGACCAGCACCCACCACGGCGACCGGCCGTCGCCCGCCACGGCGGACGCGCCCGCCAGGAAGATGAAGCTGAGCGCCGCGAGCGCCAGACCCATCGCGAACTTCACCGCCGTCGAGGGCCGCCCGTCGAGCCGCACCCACAGCCACGCGAACACCGGCGCCAGCAGGATGATCGAGGCCGGGTTGACGGACTGGTACAGGACCGGCGAGATCGTCAGTCCTCCGACGTCGAGGTCCGTGTGGTCGCGCGCGTACTGGGACAGCGTGTTCGACGCCTGCTCGAAGATCATCCAGAAGAGCATCGCGGCGACGAACAGCGGGATGTACGCGCTGAGCCGCGACCGCTCCGCGGCGTTGACCTTGGGCGACCGGTACATCACGAGGAACATGACGATCGGCGCCGCGAACGCGAGGTACGACAGCGCGTCGATGACGACCCCGAGCGCACCGCTGTCGCGCCCGGAGGACCGCACGACGAGCCAGGCCACCCCGGTGGCCGCCAGCAGCGCCAGCACGATCAGCCCGGCCATGCGCACGACCCGGGGCCGGTCGGCAGGCGTCAGGGGGTTCGGCACCGTGTCGCCGGCACCGTGCAGCGCCCGCCGTCCCAGCACGAAGGCGAGCAGGGCCACCGCCATGCCCACGGCCGCGACGGAGAAGCCCGCGTGGTACCCGGCGATCTCCCGGGCGAGCTGCACGACGAACGGCGCGGTGAACGACCCGATGTTGATGCCCATGTAGAAGATCGAGAAGCCCGAGTCCCGCCGCGGGTCGTCCCGGCGGTAGAGCTCGCCGACCATGCTCGAGACGTTCGGCTTGAGCAGACCCGTGCCCAGGGCCACCAGCACGATGCCGAGGTACGCCGTCCAGTGCGCGGGCACGGCGAGGCTGACGTGCCCCGCCGCGATGACCACGCCGCCCCACAGCACCGACCGTCGCGCCCCGATCACGCGGTCGGCCACCCAGCCGCCCACCACGGTCACCAGGTACACGGCCGACCCGTAGACCGCCACGAGCGCGGCACCGGTCGCGTCACTGAGGCCGAGGCCCTCGTTCGCGAACGTGTCCGTGAGGAAGTAGAAGAGGATCGCCCGCATGCCGTAGTAGCTGAACCGCTCCCACAGCTCGGTGTTGAAGAGCGTGAACAGGCCGAAGGGGTGCCCGAAGAAGGTCCGGCCCTGCCGCGGCCCCCGGACCTCGAGGTCGACGGCCGGCACGTCGGCGGCTTCGCTCATCCAGCCATCGTGAACTCGGGCGGCCGCACCTGCACCTCGGGAGCCGGTGGGCGCGTGCACGACGCGCCGCCACGGCCGTGGCGGGTTACCGTGCCGCGTGGTGTCGATCTGCTGGTTCCGCCGCGACCTGCGGCTGTCGGACCACCCTGCGCTGCTGGCCGCGGTCGAGGCGGCGCGCGCCGACGACGACGAGGTCGTCGCGCTGTACGTCGTCGACCCGACCCTCTGGCGCACCGCCGGCGCCCCGCGCCTCGCGTACCTCGCGGCGTCGCTGCGCGCGCTGGACGCGGCGACGGACGCACGGCTGGTCGTGCGGCACGGGCGCGCCGCCGACGTCGTGCCCGCGGTCGCCCGTGAGGTGGGCGC
>JAEWEJ010000010.1 GCA_023389455.1 Actinomycetes bacterium
GCGCCGAGGACGTCGCGTTGGCCCACGCGACCAGGCCGGCGAGCGCGAGCCCGAGCAGCAGCCACGTGCCGGCCGCGGCGGCCGCGGGGGCGAACGCCGTGAACAGCCCCGCCCCGATCATCGAGCCCAGGCCGATGACCACGGCGTCGCGCGTCCCGAGCCGTCGGGCCAGCGCCCCCGCCGGGGGCCCGGGCGGCGTCGTCGTCACGGGCGGGTCACCGCGCCGGGGGAGCGAGCACCTCGGACAGCCGGAACCCGACGGGCTCCTCCAGCTGCGCGTACGTGCAGGAGGCGGGGTCCCGGTCGGTCCGCCAGCGCCGGAACTGCGCGGTGTGCCGGAACCGGTCGCCCTCCATGTGGTCGTAGGCGACCTCGACCACCAGCTCGGGCCGCAGCGGCACGAACGACAGGTCCTTGCTGGCGTTCCACCGGCTGACCGCGCCGGGCATCCGCCGGTCGGCGTGCGCGGACGCGTCGGCCCACGAGGCCCACGGGTGGTCGGCGAGGTCGCCGTCCCGGTACGGCGCGAGCTCGTCGAGCAGCGTGCGGCGCCGGGCCATGGGGAACGACGCGGCCACCCCCACGTGCTGCAGGCGCCCGTCGTCGGTCCACAGGCCGAGCAGCAGCGACCCGACGACGTCCCCGGACTTGTGCCACCGGAACCCGGCGACGACGCAGTCGGCGGTGCGGGCGTGCTTGACCTTGAACATCGCGCGCTTGTCCGGCTGGTACGGCGCGTCGAGCGGCTTGGCGACCACGCCGTCCAGCCCCGCGCCCTCGAACTGCCGGAACCACTCCTGCGCCTGGGCCAGGTCGGCGGTGGCCGGGGTGACGAATACGGGGTCGCGCGCGTCGGCCAGCGCGTCGACCAGCAGCCGCCGCCGCTCGCCGAACGGGGTGCGCCGGTGGTCGTCGTCCCCGAGCGCCAGCAGGTCGAACGCCACGAACGAGGCCGGCGTCTGCCCCGCGAGGAGCCGGACGCGGGAATCGGCCGGGTGAATTCGCTGCTGCAGGGCGTCGAAGTCCAGGCGGTCCCCGGACACGACGACGATCTCCCCGTCGAGCACGCAGCGGTCGGGGGTGTTCGCCCGGATCGCGTCGACCAGCTCGGGGAAGTACCGGGTGAGCGGCTTCTCGTTCCTGCTGCCCAGGACCACGTCATCGCCGTCGCGGAACACGATCGAGCGGAAACCGTCCCACTTGGGCTCGGTGTGCCCGAGGTCCGGGATCTCCGGGACGGCCTTGGCCAGCATGGGCGGCACGGGGGGCATCACGGGCAGGTCCATGGCGCCATCCTGCTCGCCCCGTGGCGGCGCCGCCCTCCGGCACGCCGCGACGTGGGACCTCGGTCCCGGGTTCGGGAGGCCGGTCGGCCGATGGAGCGGGCGGCGGGGCGCAGGGCCTCGCCGGTCGTAGGGGGAAGCACCATGAACGACAACCACCGTCCCGGCCGCGGCGTCCTCGCGCGGCTGCGGGACCTCAGCGTCCGGACCCGCATCGTGCTGGCGGTGCTGCTGGCCGCGGTCGTCGCGGTCGCCGTCGGCGTCGTCGGCGTGACCGCGCTCGGGCGCACCGACGACGCCACCACGAGCGTCTACCAGAACGACCTGCTCGGGTTCGAGAAGGTCGCCGCGGTCCGCCGGGCGACGCTGGAGATCCGCGTCGCCGTGACCAACCACGCGCTCGCGGACGACCCCCAGGACCGCGCCGCGTACGTCGCGACCATCGGGGACCTGGACGCGCAGATCGCGGACGACCTGGCGTCGCTCGCGAGCCGGGGGCGCCGCAACCCCGCCCTGGGCGCGGCGCTCACGGACTTCGGTCCCGCGTTCGCGGGGTACCAGCAGGTGCGCGACGACGTGCTGCTGCCGGCGGGCGACGCCCGGGACCTGGCCGCGTGGCAGCAGGGCCGCGACGTCCAGGCGGCCGGCTACATCACCTCGATGATGGACGCGCTCGCCCGCATGGTCGACGCCCAGAAGGACGCGGCGCGGGCCAGCGTCGACCAGGCGCACGCCGAGTACACCGGGAACCGGACGGTCGTCGTGGTGCTGCTGGTGGCCGGCGTCGCGGCGGCGCTCGCGCTCGGGCTGGTCATCGCCCGGACGATCCTGCGCTCCGTGCAGCGGGTGCACCGGGCGTGCGACGCGCTGGCGCGGGGCGACCTGACCGTGCGGGTCGGGCTGACGTCCGGCGACGAGCCCGGGCTGATGGGCCAGGCGCTCGACGCGGCGCTCGACAACCTCGGCACCATGGTCGGGCGGATCGACGGCAGCTCGACGTCGCTGGCCTCCGCCGCCGAGGAGCTGTCCGCGAGCGCCCAGCAGATCGCCGCGCAGGCCGAGCAGACCGAGGCGCAGGCCGGCATGGTGTCGGCCGCCGCCGAGCAGGTCTCGCGGAACACGCAGACCGTCGCGGCCGGCAGCCAGCAGATGAGCGCGTCGATCAAGGAGATCAGCCGCACCGCCACCGAGGCCGCGCGCATCGCGGACGTCGCCCAGCGGTCGGCGGACGCGACGAGCGGCGTGATCGCGCGGCTGTCCGACTCCAGCCGGCAGATCGGGGAGGTCGTCACGGCCATCGCCGGGATCGCGGGCCAGACCAACCTGCTCGCGCTGAACGCCACGATCGAGGCCGCGCGCGCCGGTCAGGAGGGCAAGGGGTTCGCCGTCGTCGCCGGGGAGGTCAAGGACCTGGCGCGGGAGACCGCGTCGGCCACCGAGGACATCCGGCACCGGGTCGAGTCCATCCAGGCCGACGCCGTGCAGGCCGAGGAGGCCGTGGCGGAGATCGCCCGCGTCGTGTCGTCCATCAACGAGCTGCAGGCCACCATCGCGGCCGCCGTGGAGGAGCAGACCGCGACGACCGCCGAGATCGGGCGGAACGTCGCGGAAGCCGCCGGCGGGTCGGGGGAGATCGCCGCGACGATCGTCGGCGTCGCCCAGGCCGCGTCGGTGACCCGCGAGGGGTCGGCGGAGTCGCACCGCGCCGCGCTGGACCTCGCCGCGCTGTCGGCGGACCTGCAGGAGGTCGTCGGGGGGTTCCGGACCGAGGCGCTGGTCTGACG
>JAEWEJ010000086.1 GCA_023389455.1 Actinomycetes bacterium
GGCGACGACGACGGCGGCGACGACGCCGAGCACGATCGCCACCGCGACCCCGGGGCGCCACCCCCAGCCCGCGGTCACGCACGCCCCGACCGCGAGCGGCCCGACCAGCCCCACGGACGAGCCGACGCCGTTCGCCTCGGTGATCGCCGCGGACGCGGCGGGCCCGGTGTGGTCCGCCAGCCCGACCTGCACGGCCGCGATGGCACCCGACCCGCCGAGCGCCGCCACGAGGATCGAGGTCAGCGTCCACGGCAGGGACGGGGCCAGCACCAGTCCGGCCACGCCGACCGCCACGAGCAGCGCCAGCACGACGATCGTGCCGCGGCGTCCGACGGCACGCACCGACCGCGGGACCGCCACGGAGGCGAGCAGGGACCCGACCGCCATCGCCGTCCCGTGCAGACCCGCCTGCGCGCCGCTGATGTCGAGCTCGTCGGCGAGCAGCGGCACCGACGGGTTGAACGAGTAGAGGACCCACCCCCACGCGACGTACGGCGTGTAGAGGCCGACGGTCGTGCGGTCCCGCACGAGGCGGGGCCGCGACGATGGCGCGTCCGGCGTGCTCATCGCACGACGACGTCCGTCCCGTCGTCGTCCAGCGTGACCTCGTGGCGCGTGCCGCCCACCTCGACGACGTACCGCCCCGGCAGCCCGCTGATCCCGACGCGTCCCTGCTCGTCGGTCGTCACCCGCGTCGGCGCGAGCCACCACTGCCCGCGCACCAGCTCGCGCAGCGCGTCGTACGCCGGCTTGGGCGTGCCGTCCGCGAACACGAGCCCACCGGGGGCGTTGAGCCACATCCCGTGGTCGGACAGGCCCCAGTAGGTGATCGCCTGGACGCGTGCGTCCGCGACGAGGGTGCGGTAGTGCGCCACCATCTCCTCGGCCTGCCGGTCCAGCCCGTCGGGCGTGCTCGGCCACTCGTCGACCTGGTGATCGTTGAGGTCGTCGAGGTGCTTCGGCATGAGGTCGCCGGACAGCATGGTGGTCTCGGTGAGGTGCAGCGGCAGGCCGAACCGGCCGAAGCGCTCCAGCACGTCCAGCGTCTTGTCGCGGCCCCACGCGCCCTGGTGCATGTGGCTCTGCAGGCCGAGGGCGTCGATGCGCACGCCGGCGGCCAGGCACTCCTCGACCAGGTGCTCGTAGTCGGCGGACATGTCGAAGTCGTTGAGCAGCAGCGTCGCGGCGGGGTTGGCCGCCCGCGCCTCGTCGAACGCGAGCTGCACCATGCCGACGCGTCCGACGCCCTTGGCCACCCGGGTCACCGCGTTGGTGTCCTTGGTGAACACCGGCATGATGACGACCTCGTTGATGGCGTCCCACGTGTCGACGAGCCCGGCGAACTCCCCCGCGTCGCGCCGGACGCGCTCACGCAGCAGCCGCAGCACCTCCTCGTCGGGGTACGCCTCGAGCCAGCGTGGCGCGACGGTGTGCCAGACCAGCGGGTGCCCCTTGACCCGGGCGCCGCGTGAGACGTAGTGCTCGGCCGCCTCCCGCAGCGCGGCCGTGCGCAGCATCCCCTGGCGCGGCTCGAACGTCCCCCAGTAGAACGGCAGCGTCGCGGTGTCGAACAGGCCGAACCACAGCTCGTCCAGCCGGTCGAGCAGCTCGTCGTGGCCCGGGGCGGGGGTCGCCCCGGTCAGCCGCCGCCACGCCCGCTCGGTCTCGTCGAACCCGATGCAGCCGAACGCGATGCCGTGCCCGACCTGCTCCACCGTGACCGACGTCCCGGCGACCGGCAGACCGCTCGCGTCGAGGACCTGGACGGTTCGGGTGCGCGTGCGGTGGGCGACGTCGCGGTCGGCGACGGCCGCGCTGGCGACGGCGGCAGGCGTGCTCGGCTGGGCTGTCATGCGTCTCCTCGGGAGGGCGGGACCGACGGGGGTGTGCGCCGGCCGGGCGTCGTCGGACGGACGGACCGCGGCGGCAGGGTGATCAGGCTCTCATCCCTCACGCCGGGATGCCGAGCACCCACGACGCGAGCGTGGTGACCGTGATCGTCACCAGCAGCACCGAGGCGATGCTCAGCGGCGCGCCGGCCCGGATCATGTCCGGCACCCGCACGTAGCCCGAGGAGTACGCGATCGCGTTGGGCGGGGTGGCCGCCGGCATCATGAACGTGCACCCGGCCGCGAGCGCGACGGGCACGGCCAGCAGCAGCGGCCCGTAGCCGAGGGCGTCGCCCACGGTGCTCATGATCGGCAGCAGCGTCGCGGCGGTGGCCGTGTTCGACATGAACTCCGTCATCGCGACGGTCAGGACGCACACCGCGGCGACGACCACGACGGTGGGCAGGCCGTGCAGCCCGTGCGCACGCTCGCCGATCCAGACCGACAGGCCGGACGCCGTGATCTGCGAGGCGAGCGCCAGGCCGCCACCGAACAGCAGGAGGATCCCCCACGGCAGCTCGCGGGTGTCCGACCAGTCGAGCAGCCGGCCACCGCAGTCGTCACCCGACGGCAGCAGGAACAGCAGGATGGCGACGATGACGGCCACCACCTCGTCCGTGACGGGGGTGCCGGGCCAGACCAGCGGCAGCGCGATCCAGGACACCGCCGCCACCGCGAAGATCGCGACGACCCGCCGCTGCGGGGGGCCCATCGGGCCGAGCCGGTCGAGCTCGACGCGCACCACGGAGTCGTCCTCGCACAGCGGTGCGGGGTCGAAGCGGAAGATCACGCGGGTCAGCACGAGCCAGGCCAGCAGCAGGAACACGATCGACAGCGGGAGCCCGACGGCCATCCACTGGCCGAAGCTGATCTCGATGCCGTACGTCTCGGACACGTAGCCGACGAGCAGCGCGTTCGGCGGGCTCGCGATGATCGTGCCGAACGACCCGATCGTCGCCGCGTACGCGATGCCCAGCATGAGCGCGGCCGACAGGCGCGGGTCGACGCCGCCGCGCTCCCGCCCCAGCAGCGCGAGGACCGACACCCCGATGGGCAGCATCATCACCGCGGTCGCGGTGTTGGACACCCACATGCTCAGCAGCGCGGTGGCGACCATCATGCCGAGCACGAGACGCCGCGGCGCGGTCCCGACCAGGCGCACCACACCGAGCGCGATCCGCAGGTGCACGTCCCAGCGCTGCAGCGCGACGGCGAGCACGAACCCGCCGAGGAACAGGAAGATCACCTTGTTCGCGTACGGCGCGGCGACGTCGGAGACCGACGCGACGCCGGCGACGGGCATCACCACCAGGGGCAGCAGCGCGGTCACGGCCAGCGGCAGCGCCTCGGTCATCCACCACACGCCCATGAGGACGAGCGTCGCGGCGGTCACCGCGCCGGCGTACTGGGGCGCCCCGGCCGTCTCGGGCAGCATGTCCGGGACCAGCCAGCCGACGAGGACGGCCAGCAGCGGACCGACCACGAGGCCGACGGTGGGGCGGCTGGGCCGGCGCAGCCGCTCGGCCCGCGGCGGCCTGCTCCCCCGGTCCTTGCCGGCCGGCTGGTGCGTGGGCGCTGAGGCGGTGGCGGAGCTGATGGGTCGACCCTCCCGTGAGACGCGGCGTCGTCCCACTCGACGCTACGGCGCGCCCTCAGCCCTCACGTGGGACCTTCGGGGGCGGCCGGTCGCCCCTGGTGCGGCCTGCACCACCGCCCCGCCCGCTCTCAGTCGACGGGAGCGACCGCCGCGGCGAACTGGCTCTCGTAGAGCCGCGCGTACGCGCCGTGCGCCGCGAGGAGCTCGTCGTGGCTGCCCTTCTCCACGATCTGGCCGTGCTCCATCACGAGGATCACGTCGGCGTCGCGGATGGTCGACAGCCGGTGCGCGATGACGAACGACGTGCGGCCCACGCGCAGCGCGTTCATCGCGTGCTGCACGAGCACCTCGGTGCGCGTGTCCACGGACGACGTCGCCTCGTCGAGGATGAGGATCGCCGGGTCCGCCAGGAACGCGCGGGCGATCGTGAGCAGCTGCTTCTCCCCCGCGGACACCGCGCCGCCCTCGTCGTCCAGGACGGTGTCGTACCCGTCGGGGAGCGTCCGCACGAACCGGTCGACGTGGGTCGCCACCGCCGCCTCGACGATCTGCTCCTGCGTCGCCTCGTCCACGCCGTACGCGATGTTCTCCGCGATCGTGCCCTCGTACAGCCACGTGTCCTGCAGGACCATGCCCATCTGCGAGCGCAGCGCGTCCCGCGTGAGGTCCCGGGTGTCGACCCCGTCGAGGGTGATCCGCCCGGAGCCGACCTCGTAGAACCGCATGATCAGGTTGACCAGCGTGGTCTTGCCCGCGCCCGTCGGCCCGACGATGGCGATGGTCTGGCCCGGCTCGGCGACGACCGACAGGTGCTCGATGAGCGGCGTGTCGGGGTCGTAGCGGAACGACACGTCCTCGAAGGCGACGCGGCCGCGCACGCGCTCCGGCAGGACGGCCGGCTGCGCGGGGTCCGGGGTCTGCTCGGCGGCGTCGAGCAGCTCGAACACGCGCTCGGCGGACGCCACGCCGGACTGCAGCAGGTTCGCCATGGACGCGATCTGGGTGATCGGCTGCGTGAACTGCCGGCTGTACTGGATGAACGCCTGCACGTCGCCCAGCGTCATGGTGCCCGACGCGACGCGCAGCCCGCCGACCACGGCGATCACCAGGTAGTTGAGGTTCGCGACGAAGCCGAGGGCCGGCTGGATGATGCCGGAGATGAACTGCGCCCGGAACGCCGACTCGTACAGGTTCTCGTTGCGCTCGGCGAACGTCGCGGCGGCCTCCCGCTGCCGGCCGAACACCGTCACCAGCGCGTGCCCCGTGAACATCTCCTCGATGTGCGCGTTGAGCTTGCCGGTCCACGCCCACTGCTGCACGAACTGCGGCTGCGAGCGCTTGGCGATCGCCGCCGCGATCACGACCGACAACGGCACGGTCACCAGCGCCACGACGGCGAGCAGGGGCGAGATCCAGAACATCACGCCGAGCACGCCGACCACCGTGAGCACGGAGGTGACCAGCTGGGACAGCGTCTGCTGCACGGTCTGCGCGACGTTGTCGATGTCGTTGGTGACGCGCGAGAGCAGCTCGCCGCGGGGCTGGCGGTCGAAGTACGACAGCGGCACGCGCGTGAGCTTCTCCTCCACCTGGGAGCGCAGTCGCAGCACGGTGTTCTGCACGGCGCGCGTCGTCAGGCGTCCCTGCCACCAGCCGAAGAGGAACGCCGCGACGTACACGCCGAGCACCAGCAGCAGGATCGACCACAGCCGGTCGAAGTCGACGCCGGCGCCGACCGTGAGCCCGCGCATGCCGCCGACCAGGTCGGCCAGCGTGTCCTGCCCGGCAGCCCGCAGCGCCTCGACCGCCTGCAGCTGGGTCGTCCCCGCCGGCACCGCCTGCTCGAGCTGACGCGACACCACACCCTCGAACAGCACGTCGGTCGCGTTGCCCAGGAGCTTGGGCCCGGCGACCGCGGCGGCCACCGACAGGGCGCCGAGCACCAGGACGGCCACGAGGCGCGCGCGCTCCGGGCGCAGCACCGTGAGCAGGCGCCGCAGGGAGCCGCGGAAGTCCATCGACTTCTGCCCGGGCATCCCGAGGCCCATCCCCATGGGGCCGCCGTGCGGGCGGCCGCCCGGTGGACGCTGCTGCTCGCCGGACGGACGGTCGTCCTTCGTCGTGGCGCTCACGCCGCCTCCTGCGCGCTCAGCTGCGAGTAGACGATCTCCTGGTAGGTCTCGTTCGACTCCAGCAGCTCGTCGTGGGTGCCGTCCCCGACGACCCGCCCCTCGTCGAGGACGAGGATGCGGTCGGCGTGACGGATCGTGGCGACCCGCTGGGCGACCACGAGGACGGTCGCCTCGCGGGTCTCCGGGCGGAGCGCGGCGCGCAGTGCGGCGTCGGTCGCGTAGTCGAGCGCCGAGAACGAGTCGTCGAACAGGTAGATGCTCGGCCGCCGCACCAGGGCGCGCGCGATCGCGAGCCGCTGGCGCTGCCCCCCGGACAGGTTGGTGCCGCCCTGCGCGATCGCCGCGTCGAGGCCGTCGGCCAGCTCCTCGACGAAGTCGCGGGCCTGCGCCACCTCGAGCGCGTGCCACAGCTCCTCGTCGCTCGCGTCGGGCCGGCCGAACTGCAGGTTGCTGCGCACCGTCCCCGTGAACAGGTAGGGCCGCTGCGGCACCAGGCCGATCCGGTCGCCGAGGGCGATCGGGTCCGCCTCGCGCACGTCGACGCCGTCGACGAGCACCGCGCCGCCCGTGACGTCGTACAGCCGGGGCACCAGGTTGAGCAGCGTGGTCTTGCCCGAGCCGGTGGACCCGATCACGGCCGTCGTGCGGCCCGGTTCCGCGACGAAGGAGATCTCCTGCAGGACGGCGTGCTCGGCGCCGGGGTACCGGAACTCCACGTCGCGCAGCTCCAGCAGGCCGGGGCGGGCCTCCGCGCCCGTGGGGAACGCCACGGGCGCCGTGGGCGGCACGACGGAGCTCTCGGTGTCGATGACCTCCCCGATGCGGTCCGCGGACACGATGGCCCGCGGCACCATGACCACCATCATCGAGCTCATCATCACGGCCATGAGGACGAACATGATGTAGCTGAGGAACGCGATGAGCGACCCGATCTGCATCTGGCCGGCGTCGACCCGCTGCGCACCGAACCAGAGCACCGACACGCTCGACAGGTTCATGATGAGCATGACCACGGGGAACATCAGGGCCAGCAGCATCCCGGCCCGCAGGGACGCGGTGTACAGGTTCGTGTTGGCGACCTCGAAGCGCGCCTGCTCCTGCCGCTCCCGCACGAACGCCCGGATGACGCGCACGCCGGACAGCTGCTCGCGCATCACGCGGTTGACCGCGTCGATGCGCCGCTGCATCTGCCGGAACCACGGCACCATGCGCGACACGATCAGCCCGATGACGACCACGAGCACGGGCACGATCACGAGGAGCAGCCCCGACAGCGCGGCGTCCTCCCGCAGCGACATCACGACGCCACCGATCAGCATGAGCGGCGCCATCACGAGGAACACGAAGGTCATGAAGACGACCATCTGCACCTGCTGGACGTCGTTCGTCGTCCGCGTGATCAGGGTGGGCGCCCCGAACTGACCCATCTCCCGCTGGGAGAAGGACTGGACCTGGTCGAAGAGGCGGGCCCGCACGTCCCGGCCGAACGCCATGGCGGTGCGCGCCCCGAACCACACGGCAGCCACGGACGCGACGACCTGGACGAGGCTGACCGCGAGCATGACGCCACCGAGGCGCCAGATGGTGGCCGTGTCACCGCGCGCGACGCCGTCGTCGATGATGTCGGCGTTCAGGCTCGGCAGCCACAGCGTGGCGATCACCTGGACGAGCTGCAGCGCCAGGACGGCGGTGACCGCGCCCTGGTACGGGCGCAGGTGCTCCCGGAGCAGTCGCATGAGCATGGGGGTCGGGGCCCTTCCGTGACGGCGGGCGGCGCCCGCCGGGACCAGCGGTCGGCTCCCTGGAGCAGGCCGTGCAGCAGGTACACGATGCCTCGCGCAGCGCCGTCGCGCACCACCATTCCGCGGTGGGCGGAACGACGACGCCGGCACCCCCGCGGAGCGGGGG
>JAEWEJ010000132.1 GCA_023389455.1 Actinomycetes bacterium
GCGCCGAGCCCCGCACGCCGGCGCACCGGCACGTCGTGCCACGTCCCCGCGAAGGCGTCGTGCAGCACGACCCGGCCCAGCAGCGAGCGCCCCGTGCCGCACACGAGGCGGACGACCTCCAGCGCCATGGCCGCACCCGCGGCGGCGCACACCGCGCCCAGCACGCCGTCCACGGCGCACGACGGCACCGCGCCGTCGGGGGGCGGACCACCGAAGACGTCGCGCAGCGCGACGCCCTCACCGGTCGGGGGCGAGGACCAGAACGTGCTGACCTGGGCGTGACCCCGCTGCAGGGACCCCCACACCCACGGCAGACCGAGGTGGGCGCACGCGTCGTCCAGCAGGTAGCGGGTCGCGAAGTTGTCGCTGCCGTCGACGACCAGGTCGTACTCCGCCAGCAGGGCATGCACGTTCCCCGCGTCCAGGCGCACGGGGTGCCTGCGGACGTCGAGCGCGGGGTCCAGGGCCAGCACGGCGTCGGCGGCCGAGTCGACCTTGCGCCGCCCGACGTCGGCCGCGCCGTGCACCACCTGGCGCTGCAGGTTGGAGGGCTCGACGACGTCGTCGTCGACGATCCCGAGGGTCCCCACGCCCGCTGCCGCGAGGTACAGCAGGACGGGCGACCCCAGGCCGCCTGCGCCCACCACCAGCACCCGGGCGGCCAGCAGCCGGCGCTGCCCCTGCTCGCCGACCTCGGCCAGCGCGAGGTGCCGCGCGTACCGCGCGACCTGGTCCGCCGTGAGCGGCGGGCCCGGGGCCACGAGCGGCGGCAGCGCCGCTCCCGCCGGGCTCACCCGTGCGCGCCCGTCACGACACCGGTGACGGTCGTCAGCAGCACCACGCTGTCCTCGAGCGCACGGACCGCGTGCCGCTCGTGGGTGAGCTCCCAGAGCTCGCCGGCGCCCACCTCCTGCTGCAGGTCGTCGCCGACCTCGACGCGCACGCGCCCCAGCAGCGTCTGCAGGCTCGCCGCGGGCGGCGAGGAGTGCTCACCCAGGCGGGCGTCGGCGACCAGGGCGATCACGGTCTGGCGCAGCTCGCCGTCGTGCACGACGAGACGTGCGCTGCGGCCGTGCGGGTCGGTGCGGGCGGCGTCGAGGAGCTCGGTCGTCAGGGCGCGGAGGTCCGGCATGGGTCGATCCTCGCAGGCGGTGCCGCCCGCCGCGTGACAGCACACGCACGCGCGCCGGGCCCGCGCCCCGGCGCGCCCGGGCCCGGCTTCTCACACGGTGGTGCCCCGCCGTGTGCGCGGAACGTTCGCGACGGGTTACCCCGGGACGCGTCCGGGGGAAACACCGCGTTCCTAGCCTCGGGCACGACGCCGGCACCACGCGGCGCCCCCGCCGGCCCGACCGGCACCGCCGCCCGACCTCGCGTGCACCGCACGCGGCCCGACGCCCGGAGGCTCCCCGTGACACAGACCCCGACGACGCCACCCGCGGCGTCCGCCAGCGCACCCCCCGTCCTGCCGGGCGCCCCGACGGACCACGGCCCCGGCGCGGTCGTCCTCACCCCGCCCGGCACGGCACCCGAGCTGGTGCGCCACCGTGGGCGGTGGCTGCACGGCTGGGACCCCGAGGCGACCGACCAGTGGCGGACCGTGGGCCGTGCGGTCGCCCGGCGCAACCTCGTCCTGTCGGTCTTCGCGGAGTTCCTCGGGTTCGCGGTGTGGGCGCTGTGGAGCATCGTCGTGCCCCAGCTGCCCGCCGCCGGCTTCGCGCTGACGGCCGACCAGATGTTCTGGCTGATCGCCGTGCCCTCGCTCGTGGGGGCGACCCTGCGCATCCCGTACACGTTCGCCGTGCCGGTCTTCGGCGGCCGCAACTGGACCGTCGTGTCCGCGCTGCTCCTGCTGCTGCCCACGGGCGCGCTCGTGTGGGCGGTGCAGCGTCCGGACCTGTCGTTCGGGGTGCTCCTGGGCGTCGCCGCGCTCGCGGGCGTCGGCGGTGGCAACTTCGCGTCGTCGATGGCGAACATCTCGTTCTTCTACCCGGAGCGGGAGAAGGGTCGCGCGCTCGGCCTGAACGCCGCGGGCGGCAACCTCGGCACGGCGGCCGTGCAGCTCGCGGTCCCGCTCGTGATCGTGGCGTCCGTCGGGGTGCGGCTCGAGCGGGCCGGACTCATGTTCATCCCGCTCGCGGTGCTGGCCGCGGCCCTCGCGTGGCGTCTCATGGACAACGTCAAGGACGCGGCGGCCGACCCCCGCGCGTACGGGTCGGCGGCGCGGCAGCGGCACACCTGGATCATCTCGTTCGTCTACATCGGCACCTTCGGCTCGTTCATCGGCTTCTCGGGGGCCTTCCCGACGCTGCTGCGCAACGAGTTCCCCACCATGACGCTGTCGATCGCCTTCCTGGGGGCGCTCGTCGGGTCGGTCGCGCGCCCCCTGGGCGGGATCCTCGCGGACCGTCTCGGTGGTGCCCGGGTGACGATCGTCGCGTTCGCGGTCATGGCCACGGGCACGGTCGGCGCGATCCTCGCGCTGCGCGCCGGGTCGTTCCCGCTGTTCTTCACCTCGTTCCTCGTGCTCTTCCTGGCCACGGGCGCCGGCAACGGCTCGGTGTACCGCATGATCCCGGCGGTCTTCCGGCACGGTGCCGGCGACGCGGCCGACCGTGCCCGCCGTGCCAAGGCGGCCGCCGGGTGCATCGGCATCGCCGGGGCCGTCGGTGCCGTCGGCGGCTTCCTGATCCCGCGCGGCTTCGCCGTCTCGACGGGAGCGACCGGCGGCATCGAGGCCGCACTGTGGGTGATCGTGGCCCTGTACGGCGTCATGGCCGCGACCACCTGGGCCGTGTACGCCCGCCGTGGTGCGGCGTTCGGCGACACCGTCATCTGATGACCGCCACCACGACGACGCGGGACGTGCGCACGGAGGTGGCGCAGGTCGCCACCGTGTGCACGTACTGCGGTGTGGGCTGCGGCATCCTGCTCGACGTCGGGCCGGACGGTGCCGTGCGCCGGGCGAGCGGCGACCGGACGCACCCGTCCAACGCGGGGCGCCTGTGCACCAAGGGGTCCACCAGCGCGACGGTCCTGACGGCCGGTGGCCGGCTGACGACCGCGCTCGTGCGCACCGAGCGCGGCGCCGCCCCGGTGCCCGTCGACGTCGACGACGCGATCGCTCAGGTGGCGCGTCGGCTGCGGGAGATCCTCGACCGGGACGGGCCGGACGCCATCGCGCTGTACGTCTCGGGGCAGATGAGCATCGAGGCCCAGTACCTCGCCAACAAGCTGGCGAAGGGGTACCTGCGGACCAGCAGGATCGAGTCCAACTCCCGGCTGTGCATGGCGAGCGCCGGCACGGGGTACAAGCTCTCGCTGGGCGCCGACGGGCCGCCCGGGTCGTACGACGACCTGGACCACGCCGACGTCTTCCTGCTCGTCGGCGCCAACATGGCCGACTGCCACCCGGTGCTCTTCCTGCGCCTGCTCGACCGCGTCAAGGCCGGGGCTCGGCTGATCGTCGTGGACCCGCGGCGCACCGCGACGGCGGACCGGGCGGACCTGTTCCTGCAGGTCCGCCCGGGCACGGACATCGCGCTGCTCAACGGGCTGCTGCACCTGCTCGTCGAGGCCGGCGCGGTGGACGAGGCGTTCGTCGCGGAGCACACCGAGGGCTGGGAGGCGATGCCGGACCTGCTGGCCGACTACCCGCCCGACGTGGTGGAGCGGCTCACGGGCGTGCCGGCCGCGGACCTGCGCGCCGCGGCGGGGCTGATCGCGGGGGCCGGGGACTGGGTCTCGTGCTGGACGATGGGCCTCAACCAGTCCACGCACGGCACGTGGAGCACGAACGCGCTGGTCAACCTGCACCTGGCGACGGGAGCGATCGGGCGTCGGGGGAGCGGGCCCTTCTCGTTGACCGGGCAGCCGAACGCCATGGGCGGGCGGGAGATGGGCTACATGGGCCCGGGCCTGCCGGGCCAGCGCAGCGTGCTCGACCCCGACGACCGCGCGTTCTGCGAGGACCTGTGGGGCGTGCCGCGCGGCACGGTCCGGGCCGACGGCGCCGGGACGGGCACGATCGACATGTTCCGCCGGATGGCTGACGGCGAGATCCGCGCCTGCTGGGTCATCTGCACCAACCCCGTGGCGTCGGTGGGCAACCGGCGCACGGTCATCGAGGGGCTCGAGCGCGCCGAGCTGGTGGTGACGCAGGACGTGTTCGCCGACACCGAGACCAACGCGTACGCGGACGTCGTGCTGCCGGCCGCGATGTGGTCGGAGGCGGACGGGGTGATGGTGAACAGCGAGCGCACGATGACGCTCGCCCGACGTGCCCTGTCCGCTCCCGGTGACGCGCTGCCCGACTGGCAGCTGATCGCCCGCGTCGCCACCGCGATGGGCTTCGACGGGTTCGCCCACACGTCGTCCGAGGAGGTGTTCGCCGAGCTGCGCCGCAGCAGCAACCCGCGCACCGGGTACGACCTGCGCGGCGTGACGTACGAGCGGCTGCGCAGCGGCCCCGTGCAGTGGCCGGCGGCTCCCGACGGGCCGGCGCGCAACCCGCTGCGCTACCTCAACGACGGCGTGCACCAGCCCCGGCACGTCCGCCAGGACGGCGCCGTCCCGCGTCTCGTGTTCCCGACGCCCAGCGGGCGGGCGGTGTTCCACGCCCGCCCGCACGTCGACCCGGCGGAGCTGCCCGACGACGACCACCCGTTCCTGCTGACCACCGGCCGGGTCGCCCACCAGTGGCACACCCTGACGAAGACGGGCCGGGTGCCTGCCCTCAACCGGCTGAACCCCGGCCCGTTCGTCGAGGTGCACCCCGACAACGCGGCCCGGCTGGCACTGGCGGACGGCGCCGCGGTGGAGGTCGCGTCCCGCCGGGGGCGTGCCGTGCTGCCCGTGGTGGTGACCGACCGCGTCCGGCCCGGCACGCTCTTCGCGCCGTTCCACTGGAACGACCTGTTCGGGGAGTACCTCAGCGTGAACGCCGTGACCAACGACGCGGTGGACCCGTTGTCGTTCCAGCCCGAGCTCAAGGCGTGCGCCGTCGCGCTGACGCCGGTCGCGACGCCGGCACCGGCCCCGGACGGCACGGGCGCGGACCAGGCCGACCGCACGGTCGGGGC